>DBLC01000011.1:0-491 GCA_002297935.1 Dialister sp. UBA734 | reverse complement strand
CTAGCGATATAGTTCGCTTGCGTACCTCAGCCTTCGGCAGCTCGAGGACAGGGGAGCCGAGACAGGTGTTCAGAGATACTTGGGGTTCTGAAGGTGCTAAGGGTTCTGAGGGTTCTCGAATCTGCTGATAGACGCTGGCGAAATCATTGTTAGTGGTTTATCTCCACCATGGGGAATGTCATTCAGTTAAGAGAGGACGTATTATCTCTAGCGTCATTTCGACCGGTCGTATGAGTGCTTGATGATACAGAAGGTATGAAACGGGATGTGTAGGAGAGTGGAGAAATCTCGCAGCACTAGCGGGAAGGGCTTAATGAATCTAATCATAACGGTGAGACCACATTTCGAGCAAAGCGAGAAAAGCAGCTCTAGGGAAACGCTGATTTAATCAAAGAGTTTGGAATCATATGAATTTTTATCCAAATCATCGTCAAGAAAATCCTTAAATAGCTCGCTATTCGCGGATTTCATTTCCTCGCTTTGAATAAAAA
>DBLC01000113.1 GCA_002297935.1 Dialister sp. UBA734 | reverse complement strand
CGAGTAAAACTTGACACATACAAAGAAAAGTTTCCTCTTGCATGTCCCATTTTCCTTTGCTATAATCCAAATAGACAACCACATAATATTTTTTGACAACTAGCGAGTAACACCTAAGGACAGATAAGCGATTTTACGAAATGAATTTTCTTTAACAATGAAAATGAGCACGACTTATTTCGAGCCATTAGGCGAAATAGGTCGTGCTTTTTGTTTTCTTTGAATTTCTTTACTTGCCTTGTGTTTCGGGGGTAGAATGCAGGCGAAAAGCAAAGTTAGTTAACTTAGTTAGTTTGATTAAACAATGTTAATGGTATAAGGGCCAAGGAAGTTCTAAAAAAGAAATAGAGCTAGCTCTTTTTTGATTCGCCATTATACCACAGCCTTTTGGGCTGTGGTACTACTATGGCATCAAAAAAATAAAGAATTATTTCGTGAGGAGGAAAACAATATGAAGTATTTGAATCGAATGGGACTCGTTGCATTGGCGCATCTGTATGGACGGATGACCTTAGCTAGTGACGTAAAGGTTGATGATTTTCAGGTGGAAGAGGATAAGGAGCGAGGCGGTCTCATTGTGTCTTATCCAGAAGTAGCCATCGAATTGCATACACTGAAAGGAAAAAAGGTAAGAGTTCATTACTTGGTGAAAGACTTTGAACCACCAAAATGCCTGGATGATTTGGGAGATCCCTCGAAAGACCTGTACTTCAAGTTCATGCTGGATACATTCGGCAAGGAATATCTGGAAGATTATCTGAAAGAAAAAATGCACCTGGATGTAGATATCCCAGAAATCACAGTGAGGTTGGGCTGATGAAATATATTAACCAACTGAGCCCTAAAGATTGGGCTGATGTCTTTCGGGAAATGTTCCCCGATACGGATTTCAAGGAAGACAAAATTCGGATAGAGTCCAATCCCGATGGAGAATCTTTGACGGTACTCTTCTCGGAATGTTGGGAAGATGAGGAATATGGAAAAGAGTACCTGGACACCCGATATACCTTCCGTGACTTTGAATCTCCGGAATGTCTGGATTGCAATTATAGCGAGTACTGGAGATCGTCCATGAAAAGTGGTTTCTTCTCCTATATGTTTATTCGTTTCGGAACAGACTATATGAAGGATTTCGTTTATGACAAAACGGAAGTCCATCTTCATATGGATGGATTTGGTTTGACACAACTGTAACGAGGAGGTGGTAGTTTGGTTATTAAAGCGTTAGTGAAACTGTATGAACGGCTGCTGGCTCAGAAGCTTGTTGCCCCAGAAGGTTGGGACAGACAGAAGATTGGATACAAGGTGGTGATTGGCATAGATGGTTCCCTCAAAGATATTGTGAGTGTGAAGGAAACGGTGGTACGGAAAAAAGCCGAGAAGCAGGTACCCAGGACCATTATGCTTCCTAAAGCCGTTGTTCGTACCCAGGGAATTACAGCCAATTTCCTTTGGGATAACGCAAAATATATCTTTGGCTATCTTCCAGATAATCCGGAAAGAGGACTGGACTGTTTCAAAGCCTTCCGGGCCAAAGCCCATAATGTACTAGACGGCGCAACTTCTAAGGAAGCCCTGGCGATTCTTCGCTTTGTAGATACCTATGACCCGGAAGAGCTTTCCAGCCATCCGGTTTTCGTTGCCAATGAAGAGGCACTGAATGATCCTACGAACTTTGTGTTCTGTCTGGAAGGCGGCACTATTTCGGATATGTCAGAGAGCCTAGACATTCAGAAGGCTTGGGCAGAATATCTGGAAAGGGAAGGCAGAAAGGATGCCATCTTAGGCATTTGCTGCGAAACGGCGAAAGCAGATCAAATCATTGCCCGGGTGCATCCTAAGATTAAGGGAATTACCGGGGCCGATTCCAGCGGTGCTGCTCTGGTCTGCTTCAATGTTCCTTCTGTTTGCTCCTATAACGGAGATGGGCAGCAGTCAGCCAATTCCCATATTTCTGCCTATGCAGCAGCCGCCTATGCCAAAGCGCTGAACTATCTTCTTTCGGATACGTCCCATCGAACGTCTTTGGGTAACGTAACCGTGGTCTATTGGTCGGAATCCAATACACCAGAATATGGTAAGTGCTTTGACACCTTGCTCGATGGGAACCTCAATGGCAAAACCAGCTATTCCTTGGATAGCATTATGGGAAGCGTGTGGAAGGGAAAGTCCTTTATGTTTGATGAAAAGGAACTGAATCCTCATGAATCCTTTTATGTATTGGGCCTTGGCTCTAGTGGTTCCCGTGCTTCCGTGCGGTTCTTCTGGAAAGATTCCTTTGGGGGAATCGTAGAGAACCTGTATAAACACCAGGAGCGGCTTCTGGTCAGTCGGCCGGAAAAGGTTAAGTCCGTTCCTGCTTACATGTTGCTCAAGACCGCTGCCAGTCCGGGAAGTGAAATTCCTTCTCCTGTCATTGATGTACTGTTCAACAGCATCCTAAACGATACACCCTATCCACCTTCGCTGTTCTTGAATATGGTGGGCCGTGTCCTGATGGACCGGGACGATAAAGCTAAAGAAACACAGAAGATTTCTTATGTTAAGGCTGGGATGATTAAGGCCTATTTGGTAAAGAATTGTTATGAACGCTGGAAGGAGCTTACTGCTGTGGCATTGAATGAAAAATGTGAGAAAACGCCTTATCTGCTGGGCCGGCTTTTCGCTTTACTGGAGGGCATCCAGAGACAGGCCCTTCCCAATATTAATACAACCATTAAGGATCGGTATTTCAATTCCGCTTGCATGACACCGGGAATAGCCTTTCCTGTCCTGATTCGTCTGGCCCAGACCCATATGAAGAAACTGTCCAAGCCTCTTGCCATTTATTTCGATAAGAAACTAACAACCATGCTGGATAGAATCACTATGGGCGGAGAAATGGATTCCTTCCCTAAGCGTCTGTCTCCGGAAGAACAGGGGGCCTTTATCCTGGGCTACTACCAGGAAAGACAGTCTGTATTTACTAAGAAGAAAGAAGAAGTTGCTAATAAGGCTGAATAAGAAAAGGAGTCATATCTATGTCTAAACCTATTGAAAACCGCTTTGATTTCGTCATCCTCTTTGATGTAAAGAACGGGAATCCCAATGGGGATCCTGATACAGGCAACATGCCTCGCATGGATGCAGAAACCGGCATTGGCCTTGTTACTGATGCCTGCCTGAAGCGTAAAATCCGCAATTATGTAGAACTCGTGAAAGGCGATGAAAAGGGCTATAAGATCTATATCCGTCAGGGCGTGCCGCTGGAAACCAGCGACAAGTCTGCCCTGGAATACCTGGGCGTGGATAATATGAAAGAGGCCAAACGGAATGATCCAAAGATTGAAGTGAAAATCCGGGATTTCATGTGCCAGAATTTCTACGATATCCGTACCTTCGGGGCCGTTATGACCACTTTCACTAAAGGGGCTTTGAATTGCGGACAGGTAAGAGGCCCGGTGCAGCTGGGAATGGCAAGAAGTATTGATCCTATTGTGCCTCAGGAAATTACTATTACCCGTAATGCTATTACCACTATCAAAGATGCGGCAGAAAAGAATACAGAAATGGGCCGGAAATACATTGTTCCTTATGGCCTCTACCAGGTCGAAGGATATATCACGGCCGTCATTGCGGAACGAGTGACTCAGTTCAGTACTGATGACCTGGACCTTCTTTGGAAAGCGATTATTAACATGTTTGAAAATGACCATGCTTCCGGCAGAGGCAATATGGCCGTCCGTGAGCTCATTGTATTTAAACATGAAAACAAATTGGGAAATGCCCCAGCTTATAAGCTGTTCGAACGAATCCATGTGGTAAAGAAAGAGGGTGTAACGGTGGCTAGAAATTACTCCGATTACGATGTATCGGTAGATACCAAAGACCTTCCGGACGGCGTTACTGTTGAACGGCTTATTAAGTGATTTTGAATAGAATCTGATTCCGCGAATCATAAGGAAACATCTTTGATAAAATCATAAATATCTTATCCAACAGGATCTATTATGATGGTTCGCGGAAATGATGATTCTTCTTGCGAAGTAGGCTATGTGGTTTTAAACCACTATCACACCCTAGCGGGTGTGTGAATTGAAACAGGCAAATCATCACCGAGATCATCTAGCATAAATGGTCACACCCTACCTATGCGGGTGGGGTGTGTGAATTGAAATATGAATGATGATTGGGAAGATAATACGCTAAAATCGCAACCTATATGGCTGCGTGAGTTGAAACCTGAAAGTTTTCTAGGGATTACCCATGCGCCCCTTTGGAGCGTGAATTGAAATTAGCATTGTTTTATTGAGTTGGCCTTGTCACGCCGTAAGGCATGTGAATTGAAATAACTTGGCTGTCGTTTTTTGCGGTTTATGGAGAGAAAGTCGTATCCCTTCGGGGGTACGGGAGTTGAAATTCATTGGGACTTAGCTCTGCAGCGACCCATGGGAAATCCTGGGAGAGTTGAAATGGTAATTAAAAAATCACATGATTCAATGGTAAGTAGCGCATCCCATTAGGGGTGCGAGAGTTGAAATCTACATAAGCTTGAACACGATACTACGGTAGAATATGGCATCCCCTAGGGGATGCGTAAATCTCTTCCGCTTTCAGTGATTTGAGATGAGAAGTATCGCATCCCTTATGGGATGCGTGAGTTGAAATTCGATGGGGTTCACACCCATGTTAGATAGTAGGAGGTACTATGAAGTACAAATCTGACGAAGTGAGGATTGAAGTGTGGGGGCCTTTTGCCTGCTTCACCAGGCCAGATCTCAAGGTAGAACGGGTCACGTATGATATGATGACTCCTTCCTCTGCCCGGAATATGGTGCAAAGCATCTATTGGCATCCAGGGGTCCGCTATGAAGTGACACAAATTGATGTACTGAACCCGGTGAAACGGATTCAGCTCATGAGAAACGAGATCAAATCCAAGACCATGTCCGGTAGGGTGATTTCTAAAGCAGTCTGAGGAGAACCGATGTATATAAACACGGAAGACGATATCATGCAGCGTTCTTCGGTCATCTTGAAAGATGTGCATTACTGTATCCATGTCAAACTCCATATGACAGATAAGGCCAATCCGTCGGATAACCTGGTGAAATTCACTGATGTGTTGACCAGAAGGGCTCGCAAAGGCCAGTGCTATTACCCGCTATACTTTGGATGTAAGGAATTCCCGGCTTACTTCCGGTTGGTGGAAGAAGGGGAAGAAATCCATCCCATTTCCCAAAGCTGCGACCTGGGCATGATGCTTTATGATATGGATTACGCAAATACCAAGGACATCAAGCCGGCTTTCTTCATGGCAAGTCTAGATCATGGGTCCATGCATCTTAAAGATGTCAGATTGTACAAATAGTATCCTTGTGAGTTGAAAAGATAATGTTAATGGGATAGAAAGGTTTCGCTCTTCGGAGCGTGAGTTGAAAAAGGGATGCGATTGATCCTTTTATTGGTTATCGCCCTCTATGGGCGCGAGTTGAAAATTTTGATAATAATTGTCTTGATGCAGCTTGATTGTACCGTACCCCATGAGGGTACGTGAGTAGAAATTTATGAGAGTCTCTGTTGTGAGTTATCGCCCTTTGTGGGCGCGAATTGAAATTTTGAAAGGAATTGCCTTGATGCGGCACGAACCATCCCCTTATGGGGATGGAAATGAAAGAAATGTCTATAGCCAGGAAGGTTCCTGGCTTGGACTTACAATAAAGTTCTACCAAAGAAAGTCCTAGCTCTATTTTTGATACCCCATTGTACCACGTCCCTTAATGGGACGTGGTTTAGCCAGGGCATCAAAAAAATAAAGATTTTTTCGTGAGGTAATTACTATGGATAGAGTTGCTGAATTTAAGAAGATGTATGAAGGAGCTATGGGTAGAGTATCTGAAATGATGGGGAAGGTGGCTACCACCGATACTTTGCCTACAGGACTTATCTATTTGTCTCATCCCTTTGGAGGGTTGAAAGACAATATGTTTGATGCAGGACAGATTGCCAACCGCCTGCAGAAGGAATTGGGCACGGATGGAACGATTCTTTCTCCTATCCATAACTTCAGTTGGCTTGCGTATCGGGAAGAAACCAGTGGGTACTGGGAAGATATTTACCACTGCATTCGGCTTCTTTCTTCCTGTGATGGCATGATTCTTTCGGGAGATTGGAGAAAGAGTCAGGGGTGCTGCATTGAATACCTCTACTGCCTTCATAATAATATTCCTGTCTATGAATATGTGGAAAAATAGGGGACTATCATGAAAAAGCAAATGAACTATACGGCCTTTAATGAACTGACGGTGGAAGAGTTAAAGAAACTGAGTCTCAAAAAAGACCATCTAGGACGATTCACCTATTGGGCTCGCATGGCACAGGATAGGCTTTACTTTGAAAGCCATATTGCAACCCATGATGGAAGCCGTCCCAAACGGGCTAAGACCCTGGATTGGTATGACCATGCAGGAAGAAATGGAGAGGGACATTAAGCAAATTCTTCTTATGTAGCTTATAATGATAGTTGAAAGCTACTGTCTCTAGCTAATGTGTATACGTCAGCTAGGTTGTATTCGTTCTAGGATTGAAAAAGCTATCTTCTTTTTTGATACGCCATTGTAGCACAGAAGACCTGTGCTGTAGGACGGGTATCAAAAAAACAATAAATTTCTTTGTGACTTGGGGGTATCTATGGATAATAAAGTGAAAGTTAGATGTATTGCCGTTCCTGGACGATTTTTCCTGCTTACGGTGATTGGTATGGTGGTGTCTCTTTTGAGTGGTATTGCGATTCGAGATGCGTCTCTTTCTATGATGCAGTATTTTCTTCACTATGCGTTGATGTTTATCGGCTGTATTTGCTTTGTAAAAGCCGTTGGTTTGGTGCATGCTTACGAGAAAAGAGAGGATTAAATGATCTATGTGACCGGTGACTGCCATGGGAATTTTGGCAAACTCTTTAATTTTTGCATCACCCATAAAACATCCGTGTCAGATATTTTGGTAATCCTGGGCGATGCAGGGGTCAATTTCTATAATGATATCCGGGATTACTTTAAACGGAGAGATTTGGCAACACTACCTCTTACCGTTCTCTGTATCCACGGGAATCACGAAATGAGACCCACTCATATGGATGATTTTGATCCTTATACCTTACAGAAATTGGATAAGAAAATGTACCATCTGGTTCCCTGGAATGAGGGAAAGGTGTATAAGAGTGCCTGGCTGCCCAATGTGTTATTTGCCAGAGACGGCGATATCTATCATCTGGATGGGAAGTCTATTTTGGTCTGTGGCGGCGCCTATAGCCCAGATAAACCGCTCCGTCTCAAAAAGGGATGGCCCTGGTTTGCTGATGAACAGCCCAGTACCCGAACCAAGCATAAAGTGGAGAAAGCCATTGCAGCGGTAGGCGGAAAAGTAGATATCGTCATGACCCATACCATCCCTATGAAATACGTAAAAGAACTCCATTTGGACCCGATAGAAGGGATTGATCAGTCTACGGAAATCTGGCTGGATTCCATTGAAGAGTCTTTGAATTATACGCTCTGGTATGCCGGTCATTTCCATGTAGATAAGCAGATGGGAAAACTTCGAATTCTGATGGATGATATTGTGCCTTTGGGAGACGTGTGATATGAATAAGGTAAAGTATTTGTCCAGGCTTTCAGAAGAAGACTGGATAGCCATGCACAAGGAAGTCTTTGGTATAGAGGCTACGGATTGTGAGTATGAGTACGATGAGGATACCGGCTTTTATGTGATATTCTGGGAAAAAGATGGCTCAGTAGAGCATTATCACTACTACGAATATACCAGACCTCAGGCCATGGATTCCTATTTCCATAACATGGATGAAATCACGAGACGGTATTTTAGGTACATGGCTAAGAAATTCGGACAGGAGTATATCAACGACTTCTTTGTATGGAAGACGGATATTTATATTTGAAGACTAAGAAGGTGAAACAGTATGTTATGGGTTATTACGGACACCCACTTCAATCATCATGCGATGCTTGAGAGTTGTCATCGCCCAGAAAATTTTGAAGATCTCATATGTGAGAACTGGGAAAAGATGGTGGGACCATTGGATAGGGTGCTGCACCTGGGCGATTGTGCTTGGCGACCGGAGGGAATGAAGCGGCTGCTTTCTCTTCCTGGCAAAAAGTTTTTGATCCGTGGCAATCATGATGATAAATCCGATGACCGATACATGGACATGGGCTGGGATGGTGTCTTTGAGTCGGTGATCATAAAGAGATATGGCGTGAGAGTCCTCTTTTCCCATAAGCCTCGCTATGGACATAAAGCAGACATCAACATTCACGGCCATTTCCATGATTTGCACCGGGAAGATTTTTCCAGATTGTACTTACCACTTTCTCTGGAGTCTATGGGCTATAGACCCATTGCACTCGATACGGAATTTATGGGAAAGCTTTCTTCCTGGGTAAGGAAGGATCGGATTCCTAAGCTCAAGGAAATTGTCGCTTTGCGGCAGAATCACCGGCCTCTTTGCGAGCGGGATATGTATGGCCGGAAAGGGCGAGAGGCGTTTATAGAAGCGTTCCTGGAGCATACGGATAATCCGGATGTAGATGTAGACAGAGAATTGGAAAAGCATGGGATTTCACAGCGGATCATTGAAAGCATGCCTTATGAACCGATTTAAATCGAGGAGACTATGATGGAAGAACAGGTAAAAGAGATAGCCAGTCGCTTGAAAGAGTTTTTTAAATATAACAAGATGCTCCGAGATAAATATCATCTGATGGTACTGTATTCCATGCCTTATGACGAACAGCAGCATTTAGAAGCCCAAGAAGAGTGCGTGAAGAAAATGATGCCTGATGTGAAGTTCATTCCGCTGGAGGAAAGTGATTCTATTTTCAACCAGATGCCAGAAACGGAAGATGTTTCTTCTATGAAGGCATATTTTGACTCCATGAAGGCCATGATCAAATGGTGCAAGACGGATAAGAAATATCTGGAAGCCATGACAAGAGCCAACCTGCTATGTCTCGTATATGAACAGATTCATAGCCTCATTGCCATGCATTATAGTCATGTGATTGATCCGCTCTTGGCACTGGAAGAAAAGCTCTATGCCCCAATGCCGGTTGATAGAAATGCCTTTGCTGAGAAGTTGATACAAACCATGGAGTTTTACCGCGAACCAAAGGGAAAATGGCCTCCAGAAAAGGAGGGGATCTACTGTCTCCTGGGCTTTTTCACAGATGTACAAGAAGAATTGGGATGCTATGACCTAATGGAACTTCGGCAAAAAGTTCTTTCCATGCCACTGACTGATGATTCACCGGAACTGGTCCGCATTCAAATGAAACTTTCCGGCCCGATAACGGCAGAGTCGTTTAAAAAGCTATTCGTATCGGAAGCCTTTATTCGGGCCTATGAATTGAATCACATGTATGCCATTCTGGATGCACTG
Source organism: Dialister sp. UBA734 (assembly GCA_002297935.1). Taxonomy (GTDB): domain Bacteria; phylum Bacillota; class Negativicutes; order Veillonellales; family Dialisteraceae; genus Dialister. The sequence continues at coordinate 23,161 of DBLC01000113.1, read as the reverse complement.
GCAGAGAAGTGGATGCGAGAGGAAATGCGTGAGGTGCTAAAAGAGGAAAATCAGATCTTTACTATGCCAGTGCAGTGGCTTGGAAACTTTATGAAGCAAATGGAACAGAAGTATTTGGAAGAGTAGGAGAATGTACCATGACTATGCGAGTGGCTACGGCGTTGCTTAACAAGGATCATGAAATGAAGTCTCTCATATTCTCTATGTATGACAACAAAGAGATTTCGTATGAGGCCGCCATGAAAATTATCTGGCAACTAACGACTAAAATGATTTATACCGATGACAAAAGATATGATGAAATTCCCTTGAGTGAAGACCCCTGGGAAAGACGGTGCGGCCATTGTCTTACTCCCATGAAAGGTGGAGATCCTAAGTATTCCATGCATTACGTCGTAGCCCTCTTATATCCAGGAGATATGTACAACTATAATTCGCCTACAGGTAGTAAAGAGTTTAAAGCGTATCGAGATTTTTTAAAATCCCATACGATCTTAGGAGATGTTTGTGAATCTTGCTTTTTGAAATTACTGACAGAATACTATGGTAAAGATATGGCAGAATGGATCAAGAAAGAGCTAGAATCCAAAATGGAGTACGATACATGGCACGTAAAGGAGGAAACAAACCATGGTTGAACGATTGCATGTAGATGATGTTGTGAGACATTTCAAGAGGGCAGAGAATGCCAAGGATACCAGTTATCTGTACCACATTCTTCATTTTGCCCAGCATACAGAAACGGGAGAAAAGCTGGTAATCTATGAAGCCCTGTATCCGCCTTTTAAAATCTATGCTCGTCCCTTCAATATGTTCATGAGTGAAGTGGACCATGTAAAATATCCAGATGTAAAGCAGAAGTATCGTTTTGAAAAAGTCGAACCTTAGGAGAGATAGGATGACAATATATACGTTATATGAAAGAGGTCCTAATGGAGAATATGAAAACATCGATCTCTTTTCTAGCTTTGAAAAAGCTTTTTCTGAAGCTATTGCAACTCTCAAAAAAGAGCAGCCTGAGTTTTGGGAGCAATTAATAGCTCAAGGAGTGCAATTTGGTCAAAAACAGGATATGACTTTTACTACGGAAGATCACACCCTGGTGGAATACAACGAATTGGAAGATGGATTATATATCCATTGGGGCGAAAATTTTCATACCACCTTTTTGCTTCGCATTACAGATGCTTTACTGAATGACGAAGTTGACACTTTGCTGCAGCGAGGTAATTAAAATGAAATGTTACATCGTTTATGCTCGGACATATAAAGAAAGCACCTTCACCCTTTGGGAAACAGAAGAGGCAGGTTATGAACACTTGAAACGGTTGCTCAACAGCTTGGATTTTCAGGACATGAAACGGTTCATGAAAAAGCACCGTTTGAAATTGAAAAATGCTTGGTATTTAAAAATAGATACGAACACGAGTGTTCATTTTACAGTAAATAGCAACAGATCAAGTTTAACCATAGAATATAGTTACGAGACACCTGCAGGATCTTTCGCACAACTTGCTTTGAAACTTATACCTTATGTCGTAGATTCAAACAAAGGGGTAGATTTGAGATCAGATTTTTAAATATACAAAAGGCCTAACCGAAATATCATGGGTTAGGTCTTTTATGTTGCTAATAAAAAAGGAACTTAAAGTTCCTTGACAAATGGAGTAAGATTTGCTCCAGCTATAATGAAAGTTTACGCAGAAATTATTATTTTTAAGTTATATTTGGTGATATAATGAAATCAGATTGGTTAGTATAAAAAAAGGGGGAGCTTATATGAAAAAGTCTGTAAAATGTGGTTTATTAGCTATTACTCTTTGTGGTATAACCTGGCTGGGAAATGTATCTCCAGCTGATGCCTATATGTATGGGATTTACAATAATAGACCTCAGAACTATCCAATGCAGATGGCTGACGGAATTAACCTATGCTATACACAGATGGATTCTGGGATATATGTTGATGAAACCTCAGCATATATTGCTTCTCAGAATGGCCCTAAATATACTTTGGAAGCAAATTTGATTTATTGGAACAACAAAAACGGTTCCCAATCAATCCATACGACTTCATTTTTGTATGATACAAAAGCCCGCAAAATCTATCCAATCTATGATGGAAAAATAAGTAGCAGAAGCATAGGGCCTGCACAGTACCATACTAGTGAAGCTGAATTGCGTCACATATCCCAGGCATTACAAATTTGGCATGCAGTCATGAAAAAAGATTGGCGTTGGTAATAGGAGAAACCTATGAAAAACTATATGAAAACCATGCTAGTAGCAGGTTTAATTTCCTTATCTGTCACGATGACAGGACTTGCCGCAACTACTGTGCGTGGTCTGGCTGATGATGTTTCTAAAGAACCAAATACCTTCTATACCTTGTACCTAGGAATGTCTCCTTCCGATTTCCATGAAAACTGGGATGGCATAGCTGGATGGACGGAACAGAAAGGGTATGAATCCTCTACATACTTCAATACCCATCGAAGAGATGTAAAACTGGATGGGAAAAAGTTTGAAGAAACTGTTGGCGTAACTTATTCAGATACTAATAATCTATATTACATCAGTCATCGGTTATTTTCGAATGATGTAAAAGCTCTCGGTATGTATTATTTCTATTTATATAGCAATTGTTCCAATAATTACCCTGGTTTTAATAAAAAAGTCCCCTATGATCCAGTCCCCAGAAAAGGACTAGGACATAGCATGACCTTATCTGATGGTTCCTTGATAACTCTTGATTTCTTTAAGTTAACTCCCCATGGACAGCCTTTAAAGTATAAATACTATGTAGGGCTTACATATGCCAGCAAATACGGAAAAATAGGATAAATAAAAAGATGTAGCAGCAAATACACTGCTACATCTTTTTATTTATTTTTCACTTAATGAATCAAGCCCAGATACTGCCAATAAGGAACGGAAATAAGCATTCCAACTACGGCAATGATGTGATAAACAAAGGAATAGGGGATGAGTCCTTTGAAACTCAGCATTTCATCACTACCGGCAGCAGCATAACCAATAACGAAGTTCGGGTTCTGGTATTTAAAGAAGAATGGTTGTGCCACTACGTAGGCAATAATCCCACCAATCCATGGATTCATATTGGCCACCTGACAAAAGGGGACAAGAATAACAACCATCAAACTAATGGCAGTTGTACCACTTACAAGGACAAAACGAGAAACCAATACCAGCAAAGATACACTGATAATAAATACATATGGATTGCTACCAACACCAGACATAATAGAGCCAATATTCGCTTGCATCCATTTATCTATACCAACTGCTTTGACCATAGGTGCCAAAGAGATAATAGCAGCACAGAAAATAATAATACCCCAATTGACTTTGCTGTTAATTTCTTTAGGATCCAATACTTTCAAGATAAAGAGAGCACACATACCGCCTACAGCTGGAATAACAGCAGGAACACCAATAACCTTTTCAAGTGCCCAGCAAAGAATGCAGACAATCAAGATGCCAAGAGTGATTTTTTCATCACGAGACATGGGTCCCAATTCTTTAGCCATATTTTTAATATCTTCATGGGTCATGGCTTTTTCCGTCTTAGGCTTGTACATAAAGCTAATGGCAAGGAAGGAAACAACGGCAGTGAAGATGCCCCAAGGAAGCATCGCTAAGAACCAGGAAATAAAATTGAAATAGGATGCATCCGCAGCTGGAATCATACCAAGAATCAGATAAGAATAAAAGGAACTGGTAATGAATATAGCTGCTAAAAGACTAAAGCCGGTATACATAGCAGCAAAAATACCATTCATTCCTTTGGAATGAGGTTCAAAACCAAGGAGTTCAGCAATACGGGTCCCAAAGCCACCAGCAATAGAAACTTTAGCTGTCGTACTTGGCATAAATGGTCCAATCAAAATGCCTGCAGCTAAAAGCCCAGCCACCTGACCTCTAAAAGAAGGCGGAAATACATTCAAAATAGCAAATGATAAACGTGACAGAAGACCAGTTTTATTCACGGCACCACCCAAAGCTAAAACGCCAATAATGAGCCAAACGGTGGCACCCCCAAAGGTAGCAAAAGCTGTTTTGAATGGTACAACACCAAATAGTACAGCAGAAAGAAGCATAACAAGGCCGGCAATATAAGACGGCATAACAGGAAGGGCCCAGTTAAGGACAACCCAGACAAATACGCCTAAGAAGACCATGGCATTATGTTCCAGACCCGCTGGTGGGGGAAGGAAGGTGATGGCAGCCGACACGGCAATCATCAGCACTTCTTTGATAACTTTCTTTTGATTTTCACTACTCATAATATCTATCCCTTAGTCTAATTCAAATACTTTAAATGGCATTTCCGGATCTACTTCAGATTCTGGAGTTCTTTCAACATGACAAGGAGCATCAAATACCATCATGTAACGATTGATAGTATCAAACTTCGGCCATTTTGGCATTTCTTTTGCAGAAGGATGACCGGTCTTAATGAATTCTACAAAAGCACCATGCATATTTCTTTCGAGCGTATCATGTTCCGGGGAATGATCTACATCTTTAATGACAGAACCTACACCCATCAGGAACTGGGTTTCCGATGCATGACAAGCTTTATAGGCCTGGCGATCCCAATCCAAGCGATAGAAATAGACATCTTGTCCAGCTTCAGCAGCCGCTTCTGCCATCTTTACATCGCCGGAACGGTAAATATATTCTGTAAGGAAATGGACCAGATTCTTATGGAAATTTTCATCGTGGTGAATCTTGCTATAATTGCGCATCACAATAGGGGCACGATTACCAAAGAGTTTAACAGCCAATTTTTCGTCCAGGTCATGTACTTTATATACATGCCAATACAGGTTCATTTCGTCTCTATTGGTTCCCATAAGAAGGGTAATTCCCTTGCTAGCGCCGTGTTTGATTAAATCCAACGAATCATTTTCTTCAAAGTTGATACCATCAAATACAGGTCCTACGGTATGAAGATTTAGACCGGCAAAGATATTGGTCTGTGCTTTAAGAATCTGTTCCCACGGCATAGTAAGTAAATCCTTGGCATGGTCAGCATCAATACCTGCTTCTTCCATAAATTGTTCGGCAATCTTCTGTGCTGTATGAACATCACGGGTACACTGCACAGCACCGCTACATAGAATGGCCTTCTGAAAAAGTCCTTTTGCCTTTTTCATGATAGTCAAAGTGCCGCAAATCTTGGCTCCAGCACTTTGTCCCATAATGGAAACATTATTAGGGTCTCCGCCAAAAGAGGCGATGTTTTCTTTCACCCAGGTAAGCGCTTGGATAATATCTAACAATCCATCATTTCCAGACTGCTTATATTCTTCCCCCAGATACTTGGAAAAATCCATGAATCCCAATGCCCCAAGTCTGTAGTTGATATTAACTACAACAATACCTTCTTTAGCAAAGTCTACTGGATTAATGCCAAGTGTAGCCGATCCCTTTTGAAAAGCGCCACCATGAATCCAGAAGAGAACCGGAAGCTTTCCGTTTACATCTGGAGTGGTTACATTCAAATACAGGCAATCTTCATTCAAACTTTCGTCATCTTTGAGTGAGGTAAGACCTGGAACAAAAAGCTGCGGAGCAGCGTGTCCCAGTTTTTTACAAGAACGTACTCCATCCCAAGGATCAAGTGGCTGTGTCGGTTTGAATCGAAGTTCTCCTACAGGTGGCTTTGCATAGGGAATTCCTAAAAATTGTTGCATTCCTTCTGTTTCAATACCTTCCATAGCTCCACAAGGTGCGGTAATAATCATATGTACTCCTCCCTTTTAGCAAATACAATCTGACAAATCACTCTGGCTATACTATAATATGGAAAATGATCTAGTGGTTATTTTTCATATCGAGTTACAGGAAAATGGTATTGAGTTACAGGAGAGACCTATGGAATTCAATGTGATCTTATTTAAGGAAATGTGGATTGGGATATCCATTTTCCTTCTTTTTGTGTTCTTCTTAAATAAAATGCCTGTATTTAGAGAAGCACTGTCTACGAAAACACCAACATGGAAACAAAAAGTTTTATTTATCCTGGTATTTTCCTTTATTGGATTATGTGGCTTATACTGGAACGTACCCATGGAAGGCGGGCTTATTAATTTTCGCTCGGTGGGTCCAATCGTAGGGGGAATTATTGGCGGTCCAGTGGTGGGAACAGTTGCTGGGATTGTAGTAGGTGGCTGCCGTGTTCTAATCTACCATACACCAGCCAATGAAATTCATGGTATTACTACCCTCATCCAGGGAATCGCTGCCGGTATATTATCTCAATCCATTAAATGTCGTTCTCATATGTGGTTTTTTAGTTTATGTGATACCATCCTGATCGAATTAGGCTCTGTCATATTTCTATTTACTGCATTCCATCCTTCCATGATGGAACGAGAGAAAATACTCGCCACATTATTTCCGATTGTCATTACAAATTCAGTGGCAGTATCCTTATTTATTGGTGTATTAGAAGATTCACTCGCCTTAACAGAACGGATTTCCTCCTTAACTGCTAAGATGGCATTCCGCTCCGTAAATCTGATGATTCATTCTGTGCAATCTGGGTTAAGTGAAAAAAATCTCAGACAGATTTCGGATATTATCATCCATTCACTGCCTAATATCACAGCCTTGTCATTAACTTCTGAAAAAACTTCCATTTTGTCTATGATTCAAAAAAATGTCAACAAAGAATATGTGGACAAGGTATTACAAACAGCACATGAAGATGCTTCTATGCTTTCCAAACGATACATATGGTTTTCTCAAATTAAGTCTCATGACCACGTTACCGCTGAAATCATAGCAATAAAAGCAAAAGGAAATCCATTAACACATTTCGAAATAGAGTTTCTTACGGGAATTCAGGAACTTATTAGGACGATTGACTTGTTTACTCGTCTAAAAAAAGAAGAGGAAATGCTCAAAGAAGCAGAGATTCGTATGCTGCAAGCCCAAATTAATCCTCATTTTTTATTCAATACTCTAAATACTATTAATTATTACTGTATGGCCGATCCAGACACCGCCATGAATCTCATTGGATATCTGTCAGACTATTATCGCTATAGTCTGTCAAATCCAGCCTCTAAAGTACCCGTTTCTGAGGAAATAGAGGATATAAAAGCCTATGTCAATTTGGAAAAAGCTCGCTTTTCTGATCGAATGCAAGTAGTATATAAAATTCCAGAGAATATTCAAATTAAAATTCCACCGTTATTGCTTCAACCGTTGGTAGAAAATGCCATTGAGCATGGGATTTGTGCTTCCCCTAAGGGGGGCCGCATTGAAATTGGCATCAGGGAGCATCCCACCTATTACAAATTTTATGTATTAGACAATGGCATAGGAATGGATAAAGAAACAGTATCTTCTTTATTGGTAGATACTGGCGAAAGAAAACGAATTGGCCTCATCAATGTACACCAACGTCTTCTTTCCATTTATGGACCATATAGCGGGTTAAGGATACATAGTCATAAGAATAAAGGGACTTTAGTCTCATTTAGCATAATGAAAGGAGAACAGTAAATCATGAATCCAATTCGGGTTTTAATTGCAGATGATGAACAACCAGCTCGTGGTACGATTCGTTTGATTCTCAAACAAATAGATAATATAGAAGTAGTAGGGGAATGTAGCAATGGAGAAGACTGTATTCAGTTTGTGAAGGACAATCCCAATATCGATATCATCTTCATGGATATTGAAATGCCTGGAATGGGTGGGCTAAAAGCAGCAGCTGCTATTCGAGAGATTGCTCCAGATATTCATATCGTCTTTTCAACAGGGTATAGTGAGTTTGCGGTAGATGCTTTTAATCTGGAGGCTTTCGATTATATCTTAAAGCCTTATAGAAAAAACAGAATTCTGCAAACCATAAACCGTTATCAGACACTTCAAAAAATGATGCAATCAGCCGCTATTAATACTACTCCTGTTATAAAGAATCAAAAGCTGTTAATTCGGTTAGATGACAAATTTAAACTGATAGATCCTAAAGGTGAAATTGCTTTTGTTTCCAATGAAAAAGCTGGTGGTACTCGCTTTTTTACTACCAGTGGCATTATTGAAACCAAAACACCACTAAAAGATTTTGAAGGTACATTAGCTTCCGTACATTTTTTACGAACCCATCGATGCTATGAAGTGAACATAGACTTCATTCAAGATATTACGCCATGGTTCAACGATACCTTTATGCTTACTATGAAGGGGTTTGAAAAATATCAAGTACCGGTCTCCCGTACTTTCATAAAAAAATTTAAAGAGACAATGGGACTTTAAAATAGTTTTTGGTAAATTATTTTACCAATTTCAAAATATTTTACTTGCATCGACTATTTTTATCTGCTAGAATGATTGTACCTAAGATCTGCACAACTACATAATACTGATTTAAGACGATAAGCGAGAAAGACCTAACGACCCATAAGCGATTTGAACGATAATTCATGAAATATGAGCACGACTTATTCGAGCCATTAGGCGCTCGCAATAGGTTGTGCTTTTTTGTTTTATGCAAAGGAGAACTTATCATGAGCGAAGAAAAAGGAACACAGTATGAACAGGCAGTATTAATGAACAAAGAAATTATGAACTGGTGCAAAGACAATGGGGTAAATCCGGTAAAGGATTTCCTCGCTGTACTTGAAAAAGCTAATCCTGAATGGGCTGCCTCCCTCAGTAAAAGAAGAAGTAAATCCTTGTCTTACATCATGGGACAGTTTGCCAATGACTGCTACTATGAACGGTACTTGGAAGGCAAATCCAAAGCTTTGAATGGAGATACCAGGGTAAGACGCCACCCATGTATCTGTAAAGAAACAGGAGCTCATTACAGAAGTTTCAGGGAAGCCGCCCGGGAAATGGATCTCAATTCGAATGATATTCGTCGCTGCTGTTATGGCGCACTAGAAAATGTAAAAGGCTATCACTTTGTGCTGGCTGAAGAAGAATAGTTCTAAATAGGAAGCTCTACTCACTTTTTGATGGCCTATTTTACCACGGCGCTGCCGTGGTGAGGAAATGGCATCAAAAAATAAAGGAGATGATAGTGTGAGAGATTTCCCTAAGAGTGAGCTCGAACGACTAAGAAGAAAGTATCCCAAAGGCGTCCGAGTAAAAGCCCAATATCTATGGGATGAAAAGGCCCCGCCGGAAGGTACATTGGGAACCGTAACCGGAATTGATTCCGCCGGAACTATTATGGTTCATTGGGATACCGGCGTTTCCGTGGGTGTCATTTATGGAATCGACCGAATTCGCAAGCTGTAGGTACAGAAAGATTTGCTTAAGCAGCTGAGCAATTATGAGCGTATAAAGTTCCTTATAAAGCTTGGCTAATACGTAGGAATTTGATAACGGCATAGCTAGACATATTGTCAGAACTATTATTATCCATTGGAATAACGACATTTCCATGGGTGTTATTTATGGAATCAACCGAATTCATAAGCTGTAGGTACAGAAAAAGATGCTTAGGCAGCTGAACAATTATGAGCGTATAAAGTTCCTTATAAAGTTTAACTGATACTTAGGAATTCGATAACGGCATGGCTAGATATAATGCCGCTGAGACAGTTCTAACAATAACAGGGCTAACTCTATTTTTGAAGCTCTATTGTACCACAGCCCCTTCCAGGGGCCGTGGTGCTTGATGAGCATCAAAAATAAAGAATTTATTGTGTGTGAGGTGCTTATAATGGATATCAAAAACAGTATTCCCATGATTTTCTTGGAAGAACAGAAGAAGAATTGTCCCAAGTTCTTTGACAGTCTCGAGAAAAATATGAAAGACAGTAACCCTTGGCGGAAAGAAGGGTGCTATCTTCCCATCACGACAGCAATTAGAGCAGTTATGAGAACACACACGGGGAGAAACGGACATAAGAAGAGTCCTGCCGCAGGAATCCAGTTTGGGATTGGTGCTTGCTACTCTTTCTTCATGGAGAAAAGCAAAATCCATTTATACTTTGGACTATGACCTGTTTTGGGAACTGATGGAACAGTCCAAAGATAAATTCAAAGTCTCCTCAGATATGATTCACCTTCCGACATGGTGTATCTACATCGATTTGCGGAATTGTGTAGATATTGAAGGCGTCTTTGTATCTTTCGACTGGACGCCGATGGATAAATATTTGGTAGTAACGATGGTCACTACGGATGGGAAAGCCATTGTTATGCAGAATCCCATGTATCTTAGACTTCCTAAAACGCCGGAAGACTTGGATACAATTATTGAAGAAGCTTACCCGGAAACAGTATTCAAGAAACAGTTTGGTGAGTATTCCGGTTTGGCATATAAAGATGTACTTACCAATAAAAAACAGCTCATGAGATGTATCATCAATTTCCTGCTCTACATCTCTGCGGTCAATGCGGATGTGATATTCAAAAATAAAGATACCTATAAAGAACGAGCTAAAATCACAGATAAGCCCAGTGAAGTAAAGGTATTTGCCGTTGGTGAAAATGATGGGGTTCGGCTGAAAGAGTTCCATAAAACCCGTGTGGTATATAAGAAAAACGAAGCAACAATTGGACACCATGCTTCTCCTGCCATGCATATCCGTCGTGCCCATTGGCACACATATCTGTACGGTAAAGGAAAGACTATCCGTAGACTGAAGTGGCAAGCTCCTATCATCGTAAAGAACAATGGAGAAGAAATTAATGTAGTGACTTTGACAGTCGTAAAGAAAGACGATTAAAATAAGGGGGACAGCTCGATGGATTCGGGCTGCCCTCTTTTTCGCTGACGTAAGTTCTAAAAAAGCAAGAACTACCTCTTTTTTGATTAGCCATTGTACCACGCCATAGGCGTGGTCTGCTGATGGCATCAAAAAATAAATAGAATTATGTGTAGGAGGTTGATTATGGGACAGTATTATAGAGCCGTACTTGGTGATGCCAATGGGAATAACAGAGATGTCTTTGACTTAACAATGTGGGCAAATGGGCACAAGGTATTTAAAGGTGCAAAACTGATGGAAATGGCTTGGATGGGAGAAGGCTATCCTGATACCATAGAGCATCAACTGTATAAAAGCCCACATCGTGTTCTTTGGGTAGGGGATTATGCTAACGAACTTAGTATTTTCAATGGCCCTTATAAAACTATTGGAGATACTGTTCTTGAAAACTCCAATGGAGCCAACACCCCAACCTATGAAGAAATTTGGGGTGATCATACAGAAGATCCCAAACCGGTAAGACTGGTTCAACTCCCACTAACGCCAGCCATGGATTGGGAATTCTACTATCTGGTAAATCATGACCACAAAGAATATATTCCTATGCTTAAATATCTGCAAATGGCAACATACATATGGGAAAAGAAAACCGTTTGCATTGATCCGCTTCCACTTCTGACGGCTGTCGGTAACGAAAATGGTAGTGGTGATTATGTAGGGGATGACATGGAATATGTAGGTTCCTGGGCTTGGAATCTCATAAGTATTGAAAGAAAAGCACCGGATGGGTACAAAGAAATCTTGCCGTTATTTAAAGAAATCATGGAATAAAAAGTGATAACCCACAAATGAGATAACTAATAAATATTCCTTATGCGTGACAAGTCCTGTCACACGTAAGGAATATAATATATATAGGCTTAGAAAGGAGCGGATTGTATGAAATACACGTTTAAAAACACTGCAGAAGAAGACGAAAAGAAAATGAAAGAAGAATTGGTATCACTGCTTTCAAATAACGATACCATTTTGTACAAAATGAATAATTTCTTCGCAGAGGCTAACGGTAACAGAGAAAGGATTTATCCAAACGAACGCGAATATGTGAACGAAGTGTTTGGAAATCTAAGAATTGGAGAATTCCTCTTTAAAGTTTTAAATGCAGACAACACACACTATTCAACCAAAGAAAAGTGGATATCAATTTTCTTTGTACACTGTGATGAAGAGCCCATAGATAATGACCCAGCTAACGTCTTTACCCCTCGGTTAACATCTTTTGATAGTGTGAAAGAATATGTAGGTAGTCGGCATATTAATTATCTTGCTGACGAAATCATGAATAACTGTAAAGACTTCAGAATAAAAGAGCTTCATAATATTTTCGAAAAATATACAGAAGAAGATCCATGGTAACAATAAGAGAGGTGCAAAGACAACATGAAATACGCTTGGTATATAGAAGACTCTAATGCGGGGGTAGAATTTTGTGGAATCAATGATGTCCCAATGGATGTAGAAGACGCTCTTTCACTGACTCATGATATGAGTGCAGAAGTTGCATTCTCCTGTCCTGCTTTTCCAACAGAGATTGTTTCCGATAAAGTAGATTATGGCGCTTCTTGTGATATTGATGGAATACATTCTCTGTATGATGAGATTTGCTTTGAAAATTGGGATGGTCAGAACTACATGATTCATATCAATAAGCATTCTTCTCATTTTGAAATCTCATCGACAATAAAGAAATTGTATAACAAAGGCTATATTTGTCGTATCTCTAATTCAGCTTCGAATGTAACCATTGTATGGAAGGATAGTCATATCAATTATCACAAATATATTTTTTCTGCAGATAAAAATTTTGAAAATGCTTCGTTCTTAAAGAATGCAGACATTTCAGAGAGTGATTATTACTCTATTCAAGATTTTTGCGAAAAGCTAGTGAACCAGTCAAAAACAAACTAAAGACAGAGCCTTTAGAGGAAGTACAGTAAGATGTTTATGCATCTAGGCTGTGCTTCCTTTTTTGTGTTTCAAATTGTTTTATCAGGTATAGATAAACTAGTGCCTTTATGTACCTATACCAGGATAAGTAACCTATGGCTCATTGGAGTATAAAATTGGCTGGGTCGATTTTCTTGATTTTACCGTTGAAATCATATAGTATGCATTAGCCAACTAATCAAGTTAGCTAATTTTAATGCTTATAGATATTGCTCAATCGAGCAGAAAGGAAGTATTCCTATGAATTGCTTAATTGTAAGTGGTCATGTCACCGGTAATGTAGAAGAACGTACTACTAAGAATAATGATATCTTTGTTACCTTCAATATCGCTTGGAATAAAAAGGGGAAAGATGGTAATGATAAGACCATCTTCTTCCAGGTCTCTGCTTTTGGTAAAAATGCAGAATTTGCTAAAAAGTTCCTGAAAAAAGGAAGCTCCGTAGAAGTCGCTGGAGAACTGGATAGCTCCATTGGTGAAAAAGGAGATAAGCATTTCCTGAACAATCGGATCCTTGCCAACTCTATTGGCTTCTATGGCTTCCCTATGAAGAAAGATGCACCAGCAGAATAGCACATAAACGTAGAAAAAGTATTATACTACATAAAGATGGGAGATCTATTAAGGTCTCCCGTTTTTAAATTACCAAAAAGGAATTTCCACGAAAAAACTCCTAAGCTATATTAGCAATAGGAGTTTTTATTTGGAAAGGTTAGTTCTCTAAATGAACATTCCTTAGTGCTTTCAGTTGATCTCGTTTGGCATATATAACGGTAATCACGTAAACCGTATTTGTAGTTTTGTTAATCCAATAGTAGATATAAAAGTTATTTGCTATTACTTTCCGAATTTCCTTTGAATGCCATGGTTCAAAAGGAATCGGGGATATACTAGAAGCTAAATAGGCCAGTTTCTCTATTTGCTCCCGGATATCCCGAATATATTTTAATGCTACACGAGGGACGCCTAATACGTAAGCAATGTAATCTCTGATTTCAATTAAGTCCTTTTGGGCTGTAGGAGTAATAATAATTTGAAAAGAGTCCACTTACTTTAAACTCCATTCAAGTTCATCAAAAACAGTATTTACTGGTTTACCCATCCCCAAAAGGGCTTCATTATATCCCTTCTGAAGTTTAGCATTCAATTCACTTTCGGACATTTCATCTAAAGTCTTTGGACTTACGGGCATTTTTAAAGAGAACGGAATTCCTTTCTGATAAATGATTTGTCTATATAGCGAATTGATTAAAACGGAAACAGGGATTCCCAGATTTTGTAAAATGCTTTCAGCCTCATTTTTGATGTTATTTTCTACTCTTACACTTACAGTTGCATCTTTCATAATAATCACCTCACTATTCATAGTATATACAATTGTATTGCTGATTACAATACAAATATATAAAAATTCAAGATAGAAATATCGTAGATCAATCTTGAAATCCACAAAAGGACAAATGTGTTTTAAATTTTCAAAGCGGAAATCTATTAGGCCTTCTTTTAAGTCATATAGAACAAAGAGTTTAGGCTAGCAATAAAAAATTTTCTAAATATTAATCGTGTGAATCAGATTTCTCCAAATCTTTTCACAGAAACACAAGAATAGAGAATATATTAAAATAAGACGAATAGAATTTATTTATCCGGATTAGAGTAAAATCTATGGACAATGTGAACGAAAGATACTATCATAGATATATATGCATAGAGTAAATATCATTAGCTGCAATTTTAACCATCTAAGAGTTACTAATGGTTAATGCTTATTGCCAAAAAAACACCGAATTTTGGGAAAAATAGACGGATTACAACTAAATAGTCGGACAGAAGAAAGGGGATACGTATTATAAATGGGTACCCGAACGAATCAAGATACATTAAAAGTTGTTTACATGACGAACCATGACAGGCGCTATGCTTCTATGAAAGCGGCCTGTGAAGCGTTGCAGGAAAAGCGGGAGATTTCTGATTTGTGCATTCCTGTCAAGGTGGAGCGTTCCAGTGAGTGGAGTCGGAATTGGGAGAGAAAGCTTTCTGGTTCTTCTTTGGTGATGATTCATCTGATGAAGAATGCCTTGAAATCTTCTTTTTGGAGAGATTGCCGGAATTTCTTGGAAAAGTCTCATATTTCCTACTTTGTAGATGCCATCGATGGAGATACGGCGGAGCACAGTGATTCTATTTCTGGAGACGTATTGACCCATTTCCGGAAATACAGTCTCTATGGGGGACTGTCTAATTTCAAAAATCTCTGGCTTTATGCCAAAAGTTTATTTGATAATCAGGCGGAAAAGGCGAAGGAGCCGGAGGCGTATACATGGGCGGGAATCTATGACCCGGAAGCAACGGACCGGTTTACTACCGATTTGAATGCCTATCTGAGCGCTCACAGCGATGGAAAGCGACCAGTTTTGGGTCTTCTTTTTTACCGGGAAGAATGGATTTGGGATGATACGGCGTACCAGAAATGTTTCATCCAGGTAGCAAAGCAGCAGGGTTATGACGTGATTCCTGTTTTTGCCAATGGATTGGTCGATACATCTTTGGGGATGCCGCCTTTGTCCCAGGTACTGGAATCGTATTTCATGAAAGACGGGCAGCCGATCATTGATTGCCTGGTGTCGACCATGAAATTCTCCGTTTTGGGCGCTGGCCGAAGCGGCGGGGAAGTGCTGCAGAATTTGAACGTTCCAATTCTGGATGCATACACATTGCTCACTCCCGAAGAGGATTGGCGGAAGAATCCAGAGGGTATGAATGCGGTGGAAACGTCTATTTCCGTAGCCATGCCAGAGCTGGATGGGGTCATTCACGGCGTGCCTATTGCGGGCCACGAGAAGCATCCTGATGGCAGTGTGGTTTATGTACCGATTCCCGAACGAATGCATCGCATGGTGGCGAAGGCAGGAAAATGGGCCAAGCTCCATCGGATGAAAAATGAAAATAAGAAAATTGCCATCATTTTCCACAATTATCCAGCGAAAAATTCTAATATTGGCAGTGCTTCTGGGCTGGACACCATGGAAAGTGCCATTCGGCTCATGAAGGCCATGAAGGCGGAAGAGTATCAGATGGATTTCATCCCCGAAACGTCGGAAGATTTCATTTCCTTAATGACATCGAAGGCCACCAACGATTTGTCTATGATGACCGAAGAACAGGCGGAAGACTGCCAGCAGCTGCCGGCGAAGGACTACATTTCCTTTTTCCGCTCTTTAGGGCAGACCGCCCAGCAGAAAATGGAAGAGGAATGGGGCAAGGCACCGGGGGATGTGATGCTGTCGGAGAAAGGAAATATTCTTATCCCAGGCACCTTGGATGGAAATATTTTCCTCACTGTGCAGCCGTCTCGTCAGTACGGCATGGATCCAGCGAAGGCTTACCATGACCCGTACATCGCGCCGACCCACCAATACTTGGCCTTCTATTACTGGCTCCGTCAGGTGTGGAAAGCCGATGCGGTGATTCATCTGGGGACCCACGGGAACTTGGAATGGCTGCCGGGAAAGAGCGTGGGCCTTGATGATGACAGTTTCCCTGACATTGCCTTGGGGGATTTGCCCAATATTTATCCTTACCACATGACTATCACCGGTGAAGGCATGATTGCCAAACGACGTGCTTCGGCTTGTCTGATTGATTACTTGCCAGCCCCTGTAGCCGATGCGGGAGCCTATGATGAATTGGCTGAATTGGAAAAGACCTTGGACGAATATGCGCACCTGAAAGAAACCGGCAGTGACGTGAGCGATATGGAAAAGCCGATTCTGGAGTTGGCACAGAAAGCCAAGCTGGGGGACGATGTGGTCTATGAAGAGGGGCATTTCGAAGATTATGTCAGTGCCCTTCACGATACCATCGAAGAACTGAAGGACAGCGAAGTCCATGTGGGGCTTCATGTGTTGGGACAGCCGCTGACAGGGGACCTTCTTATCGATGGGATTCTACAGATGCTTCGTCTCTCCAACGAAGACATGCCATCGATTTATGAATTGTGGGCTCAGAAATATGGTGTTTCTTTGGATACTATCCAGCGCCATTCCGGTGACATGGTGGAAGGACTGTCCATCACTTATGGTGAATTGATGGATCAAATCCGGAAGGAAACGAAGCAGGTGATTTCCTTCTTGGCAGAGAAAGATTTTACCAAAGAGGCGGTGCCAGAAGCATTACAGCTGACCTGTGCTGCTGGGAGCGACGAATGGCAAAAGAAATTGACATCCCTTCTGACCTTTGTGTGCGAAGAAATTGTGCCGCGGATTCGGAAAACCACCGATGAATTGACCCATACCTTGGATGCCCTGTCTGGCCGTTTCGTGGAACCAGGCCCATCAGGCTCTCCCAATGCGGGCGGTGTAGCCCTTCTTCCTTCAGGACGAAATTTCTACGGCGTAGATCCCCGTTCTATGCCGTCTCCGACAGGATGGAAATTGGGGGTCAAATTGGGAGACCAGATGATAGAGAAATTTATCGCTGACCAGGGGAAATATCCGGAAAATATCGGCATGGTGCTCTGGTCTGGTCCGAATATGCGCTCTTCCGGTCAGGATATCGCTGAATTCCTCTACATGCTTGGGGTGCGTCCGGTATGGCAGAAGGGAAGTCTCAAAGTTCATGGGTTGGAAATTATTCCACTGAATGAACTGAAACGGCCTAGAATCGATGTGACTGGTCGTATTTCTGGGCTCTTCCGAGATACGTTGCCGCAACTGGCAGAATTGATGGACCAAGCAGTACTTTTGGCTGCTTCTCAGGATGAGTCGGACGAAAACAACTATGTCAGGAAACATGTGAAAGAAGACACTAAGTCCATGACCGATGAAGGCATTGACGGTGATGAAGCCTGGAGAAATGCAGCGTTCCGTATCTTCGGCGACGCTCCAGGTACCTATGGAGCCGGCGTGAATACCGTGCTGGATGGAAAGAATTGGCAGACCGAAGACGACTTGGCCAATGTGTATGTTCGCTGGGGCGGTCACGTCTTTGGCGGCGGCAACCGTGGGGTCTTTAAACCGGAATTGTTCAAGAAGCGGTTGGCTTCTCTGGACTTGACCGTGAAGAACGAAGAAAATCACGAAAGCAATATTCTCTCTTCCGATGATTACAACGCTTTCCACGGAGGCATGATTGCAGCTGTCAAGAGTCTGGGTGGTAAGACCCCTCAGTCCTATGTGGGAGATACCACGAACCGTTCATCTGTGGGCGTCAAGACTGTGCAGGAAGAAATGCGCCGGGTATTCCGCAGTGAATCGATGAATCCGAAATTCATCGAAGGGCTTATGAAACATGGTTATAAAGGAGCCACTGACTTAGCCAATCGTCTGTCTATCAGTTTCCAGTGGGATGCTACCAGCGGCGTCATGGACGATTGGATGTACGACCAATATGCCAAGAAATACGCCCTGGATCCGGAAATGCAGAAATGGATGAAAAAAGTCAATCCATGGGCACTGCAAAACATGGCCGAAACCCTTTTGGAAGCCAACCAGCGACAGATGTGGAATGCCAGCGATGAAATGAAACAGGAATTGCAGGAACTCTACCTCTCTGTGGAAGGCGAATTGGAAGATGATGACGATGACGAGTAAGGAAATGGGGCTTGCTGTTCATAGAGAGGCTACCGCTAGTATATAGGTTATTATTCTGCAGATTTCAATATCAAACATGGTGACATAGGCCGATACCATCAAGGTTATACAGGTTATATAGGGTTATGTGGATGACCTTAGTTTCATAACCTTTTATAACCGTTTTAACCTTTTGACAAGCGGCATTTTCGTACTGTGGGATGGAACAAATCAGCAGAATTATAACCTTATATATGTATATGCGCCGCCACCTTCACTCCTCATTCCTAACGCCTCACTATATAAAAGGATTTCAAACTATGTGTGAATTCAGTAATAAATCACTAATTCCTCCCATCCGCATGTTAGTCCTGACATTGACGGGAAAATGCAACTTTGCCTGTCGATACTGCTATGCCGCGGATGTGGACCAGGTGGATATGGACGATGATACGGCCATCGAAGCGGTGCATTTGGCCGGAAGAAGTGGAAGCCGATTCCTACTGCAATTTTCCGGCGGAGAACCGTTATTGCGGTTTCCTTTGATTCGGAAATTGGTGCAGGTGGTAGAAGAAAACCATTACGATGCGCAGATGCAAATCCAAACCAATGGGTCACTTCTGACCCGTGACATTGGCAGATTTCTCTATGACCATAACGTGGGGATTGGTATTTCCTGTGACGGCCGCCGAGAGGTGATGGATCGCACCCGGGTCATGAAAGATGGTGGTTCTTCTTCTAAGGCAGCCGCCAAGGGATTCCAAAATTTGGCGGCCGAGTCCATCGGGACAGGCATCACTTGCGTGGTGACTAGCGATATGGTGCAGGACCTGCCGGGCATTGCTGACATGGCCCATTTCTATGGAAACGTCCACCAAGTGGGTTTCGATATCCTTAGAGAGCAAGGCCGAGGAGCTGCGCTTCACGAGCCCAGCGGGGAAGAAATGACCAAAGCCCTAGAAGCCACAGCCCGCCGGATGGATCTCTTGGAAAAGATGACCGGTCGGCATGTCCATTTCACCCAGGAAGACCGGGTAGCTTCTTTGATTCGGTCAAAGAAATACGAATTTCCCCAGTGCTATGCCATGAACGGCGAAGCGGCTTTTGTGGATGTGCATGGAAATATTTATGCGTGCTCGTCCTTGATGGGGAGAGATCGGTTCCTTTTAGGCACTGTCAAAACTGGCCGAGACCCAGAAAAAGTGAAAGCCGTTTCTCGATACATCAAAGATGCCATGTCCACCTGCCGCAGCTGTGAATACTTTTCTTTCTGTGGCGGGGGCTGCTTTTCCCGCTGGCTCACCAAAGATGGCACGGTCCGAAAGAGTGAAGCCGAGTGCGCTATGAAGCAGTTTTTTATTCGTAGATATTTAAAAACAGTGACTGGTGACTAGTGACTTGTGACTGGGGAAATTAAGAGGCAACGTTTGAGACAGTCATGTTTTGCATAAACATAACGATACAGGGTATTATTTTGCTGATTTCTTTCTGTGAAACCTTTCCTGTTACCGCAAGTGACAGGGTTAAAAAGGTTATGGAAATACCGGTGTTACATAACCTTCTATAACCTTCTATAACCTTTTTAACCTTGCCACTTACCTTTACTATGCTATGTTAGAGATAGTGTGTAGATCAGAATAATAACCTTTTCACCGATGTTTTACAAGAAACATGTCACTTACCGGATATGGTATTTCCTAATCCCTAGGGCCTAGCTACTAGCCACTAAAATCTAGTCACTAGTCACCAGTCTACCAGTTACTAAAAATAGTATTAACAAAGGAGACATATAATATGAAACGACAGGGAACATTCCCATTTACTGCCATTATCGGGCAGGACACGATGAAACGAGCATTGGTGCTCAATGTAGTCAATCCGAAATTGGGTGGGGTATTGATTCAGGGGGAAAAAGGCACCGCCAAATCCACGGCTGTTCGTGCCCTAGCTGACCTGCTGCCACCTCGCAAGTGCATCAAAGGATGCCGTTTCCATGACGACCCAGATGATAAAGCCAATTGGTGCGATGAATGTCATGAAAAGTACGATCATGCAGAACCAGAAGTAGAAATGCTGCCTATGAAAGTGGTAGAACTTCCAGTATCCGCCACGGAAGACCGTGTGGTAGGGACCTTGGATATCGAAGCAGCCATCCGCGAAGGGAAGCGTGCTTTTGAAACCGGGATTCTGGCCGATGCCAATAGAAATATTCTTTACGTCGATGAAATTAACCTGCTGGATGACCACGTGGTAGATGTTCTTTTGGACTCTGCTGCCATGGGCATCAATACAGTAGAACGGGAAGGGATTTCCTACTCCCATCCAGCCCGTTTCTCCCTGGTAGGCACCATGAACCCAGAAGAAGGGGATATTCGTCCACAGCTGTTGGACCGTTTCGCTTTGTCTGTCAAAGTCGTAGGTGAACAGGACCCAGAAAAGCGAGCAGAAATTATTAAACGCCGTCTGGCTTATGAAGCAGACCCGCAGCCCTTCCTGGAATCCTGGAAAGAGGAACAGGAAAAAGAAGTCCGCCGCATTGAACGGGCTATGAAACTGTTGCCTCAGGTCACGGTTTCCAATGATATTCTTCTTTTGGCTGCTAAGATTTCTATCACCTTAGGTGTGGATGGTCACCGGGCTGACATCACCCTGATCAAGACTGCTGAAACCATTGCTGCTGTAGAAGGACACACAGAAGTCACCAAGGAAGATATCCGGGAAGCTTCCCGTCTGGCTCTGCCCCATCGTATGAGACGCCGCCCCTTCGAAGAACAGACCCTGGACTGGTCCGAAGTGGATAAGGTCATTGACGATGAAGCGTAATGTATTTCCTTTCGCCGCCATCTGCGGCATGGAAAAAGCCAAAGAAGCCATTCTTCTTACCCTGGTGAATCCTTACGCCGGAGGGCTGCTGCTGTCTGGTGAAAAAGGGACAGGGAAATCGACCCTCATGCGAAGTGCCCGCGAATTGGTGGACGCTCCCTGGGTGGAAGTGCCTATCAGCACTACAGAAGACCGTCTCTTTGGCTCCATCGATGCCGAAGAAGCCATCCGCAGCGGTCACAAAAAACTCCTTCCCGGACTGATCGATGAAGCGGATGGGGGACTCATTTATATCGACGATGCGAATCTGTTACTGGATGATTTGCTTTCTGCTATTCTGAACATTCGGGAAGCTGGCAGCTACCGGCTGGAACGGGATGGACTTTCAGAAACTAGAAATACAAGATTCACTGTACTTTCGGTGATGAATCCAGAAAGTGGTACTCTGTCCTCTTCCAGCTTGGACCGCTTTGGCCTTTTCTGCCAAGTAGACAGTGCTGATGACGATGACACCCGCATAGAAATCATTCGCCGCGTATTGGCTTTTGAAAAAGACGGGATCGCCTTTCGTGAGAAATGGCAAACAGAAACGGATGCACTGAAAGCTCGTATTTCCCAAGCTAGAAATACCTTGAAAACCGTAGAAGTTTCACCTGCCATGATTCAGCTGGCTGCCGTGTACACCCTGAAAGCTCATGTGGCCGGTCATAGAGCAGATATTTATCTCATTGAAGCTGCCAGAGCGGAAGCCGCCTTGGCAGGCCGTGCTTTTGTGATGCCAAAGGATTTAGAAAAAGCCGCCGAGTTTGTACTACCACACCGGATGCGGAAAGCGGAAGAAACCCAGCCGGATACCCCAGAGCAACAGCCAGACCAGTCCCAAGAAGAGCCGCCGGACCAGGAGAAGAATCAGCAGCCGGAAGAACAACAGCCATCTTCTGAAAATGATTTCTCCCAGCCGGAAATGCCTGAACCGCCGCAGACTGATACAGAAGATGCCAGTGGCAATGAAGAGCAGAATCCGGACAATGCCCAGTTGTCCAATCCGAAAGGGGCTAGCCGGGAGCGGGTGGATGCAGCGGATTTGAAAGTCAACTTGCCGCCTATGTGGATTGAACCAGCGAAAGATAGAAAACCGAAAAAAGGCAGCGGTAAACGAAGCCTCACCATGACGGACCTCATGCAGGGCCGCTACGTGCGGGCGGAAATTCCGAAGTCGAAAACCAGCGATATCGCCTTCGATGCCACTCTTCGTGCCGCTGCACCGTACCAGAAAGCCCGTCCATCCAATGGTTGTGCTGTGGTGATTCGGAAAGACGACCTACGGAGTAAAGTTCGTGAAAAGCGGACAGGAAATATTTTCCTCTTCGTAGTCGATGCCAGCGGTTCCATGGGCGCTAGAGAACGAATGAAAACCGTCAAAGGGGTTATTTTCAAAATTCTCCTGGATGCGTACCAAAAACGTGACCGGGTCGGCATGATTGCATTCCGGAAGAAACAAGCAGAAGTGTTGCTGCCAGTTACTAGAAGCGTGGACTTTGCCCAGAAGAAATTGGCGACCATGCCTACCGGAGGCAAAACTCCACTGGCGAAAGGTCTACTTAAGGCGGAAGATGTGCTGGATATGCTGTACCGCCAAGATGCTAATCAGGACCCGGTGGTGATTCTCATTACCGATGGCCGTGCTACTAGTCCGCTCAATAAAGGTACCAATCCAGTGACCGACGCCATGGAAGAAGCCAAACGAATCGGAAAACGTGGCCTTCCTGTGGCGGTCATCGATACCGAGTCAGGATTTATCAAGCTGGGATTGGCAAAGAAATTGGCTAAAGAAATGGGAGCTTCCTATTTCCAGGTCGATAAAATTTCCGAAGACCAGCTGCTTCATATTTGGAGAACCACTGCCAATCGGTAGTGTGATAGAGTCTCTTTTCTTGCAGAGGAAAGAGGCTCTTTTTTATAGTTAGGAGTGAGGAGTTAGGAATGGTGGTGGCGGCGCATGAAATTTGGAAACGCCGCCTTTTTATATATAGCGGCTGGTCAATAATTCAT
>DBLC01000064.1:23630-23765 GCA_002297935.1 Dialister sp. UBA734 | reverse complement strand
TGGTGGAAGGGGCGCACAATTCATATAGCGCCCCAATACCCCTTTTTTGTCAATGCTATTAAGTTAAGTATTTGAGTCAGTAGGTATAATTTCGCTTGTGGTTACAGGTTATTCAAGTTTCTCAAGTTGCTAAGG
>DBLC01000064.1:18993-23606 GCA_002297935.1 Dialister sp. UBA734 | reverse complement strand
TGCTCAGGTTCTCCGAATGTGCTTATAGACGCTAGCGTTATTAGCTCATTCGAGAAACCTGAGAAACTTGAGTATCCTGAGCAACCTGAGAAACCTTTATATCAGCAGGAATCATTGCATATTTCGCTTAACTTAATGACATTGCCTCAAATAGGGGGTTTGATTCATATTATTTTATTGATGATAATAAGGTACCAGCGTTAAAAAATAACCTTGCAATAACCCTTTATAACCCATTGGAAAACGGAATGAAATTGATAAGAAAACTTTGACCATGGCAGAATAATAACCTATTTGCCTTTGATACAACGAGTCTATGTTAATGTAAAGGAAACAAAGGAGATGGCCTATGAAACTATCACTCATTCAAATGGCATCTGCCGCCGGCGATGTGGAGAGAAATATCCATCGCGGGTTTGCCCTGATGGAAGAGGCGGCCCGGCAAAGTGATGTGCTGGTATTGCCGGAACTTTGGACCATCGGATATAACTTCCATGATTTTTCCAGTCATGTATTGAATCTGTCCGACGGATTGATTCAGCGGCTATCCTCTTTGGCGGCGTACCATCATGTCACCTTGGCAGCAGGCACCTTGCCGATTCGCGAGGGGAGCGTAGTTAGAAATACGGGGCTCATTTTTGCTCCTGATGGGAAAATCCAGGCGAAGTACAGCAAGCGTCATTTATTTCAAGGGTACTTGGAAGGACAGCTGATGGCACCGGGACATACCTTGCTGCAGACTTCTATCCATGGAGTGCAAACCGGCATGGCGGTGTGTTATGAATTTTATTTTCCCAAAATGTGGCGGAAAATGGCGAAAGCCGGTACTACGCTTGTCCTAGCACCGGCATCCTGGCCGGCCAATCACTTACTCCAGTGGCGCGTATTGACCCGCGCACGGGCCATAGAAAATGGCATTTGCATCTGCGCTGTCAATATGGCAGGCACCTATCACGACATGCAGCTAGGGGGCCATTCTATGTTCATCGATCCCTTGGGGCAGATTCAAGTAGAAGGCGGCTTGGGCGAAGAAATCCTCTATGCGGAGTATGATGAAAAGAAATATAAAGACCTGGGGAAGCAGCTTTCGGTGGTGTCGGGACGGAAATATGGTGACTCGTGACTGGTAGCTGGTAGCTAGGCCCTAGGGATTAGGAATATATACTATTTCCTATAGCGTCACAGCTAGTAGCTCTTAGCTGTTAGCTACTAGCCGGCTAAATAGTGAATTCATTGTTTGCTTGATAACTCAAATTTCCCACTTTAAAATATCATTTTGCACTGATAGAATTTGATATTAGGTACTTTACATAGAGTTAACAATGCTTATCTGTTAGCCTTGGATGTGAACGCCCCAGACGCTTTGGCTCATTTCATACCGCATTTCTCGCCTATTGCCTTGAGGAATACAACAAAGATTCTTCGGCACGCCCTTCGGGCGGCTCAGAATGACGCTGGCAGGGTATTCCTTTTGATTCATGAGTGATACTATGGCTTCTCTGTTAGCCTTGATATTGCTTACAATCGTTTTTTCTACTATCTAGCCGAACTCGCTTCCTTATGTCATTCTGAGCCGGCCAACGGCCGTGTCGAAGAATCTTTGTGTTATTCCTTGGGGCTATTTATTTTTCTTATGGTATGAAATGAGACTTCCCGTTTTAGTATGACTTCCATTGACACTGCTTTTCTACTGGAGGCAACATATATAAGCATCGATTAAATCACCATATTTCTTTGATTCTATCGATGCTTTTCATAGACATTGAGGGGAAAGTTTGCACAATATCATATTTCTTAGGGGAAACGCCATGTCCTAATCCCTAGGGCCTAGCTACTAGATACCAGTCACCAGTCACCACTCACTAGTCTACTAGTCACCATAAAAAAATAAAAAGTTTGCACAGAGCGGTTAAGTCATATATAATGAAGAAACAACTTAGTATAAGGGGGCATATCATGAAAGGTAATGATATTCGCGAAGCATACTTGTCTTTTTTTGAAAACCAAAAAGACCATTTGAGACTGAAGAGTTTTTCCTTGATTCCAAAGGATGACCCCAGTCTTCTTCTGATTGGTGCAGGGATGGCACCATTGAAGCCATATTTCACAGGCAAGGTAGAACCACCGAAACACAGAGTGACCACCAGCCAGAAATGTATCCGTACCGGCGATATTGAAAATGTGGGTCATACCGCTCGTCACCATACTTTCTTTGAAATGCTGGGGAACTTCTCTTTTGGCGACTATTTCAAGAAAGAAGCCATCACCTGGGCTTGGGAATTCCTGACCGAAGTGATTAAGTTGGACCAGTCCCGTCTGTATGTCACCATTTATCCAGATGACCAGGAAGCTCACGACTACTGGCACAAGATGATTGGTCTCCCAGAAAACCATATTTATCCGCTGAAAGATAACTTCTGGGAAATCGGCGAAGGCCCTTGCGGACCGGACTCTGAAATTTTCTTTGACCAGGGCGAAGAATTTGGCACCGACCCAGAAAACCAGATGGGTGGAGACGGTGACCGTTTCCTGGAAATCTGGAACCTGGTATTCTCCCAGTATGACCGTCAGAAAGATGGCACCTACCTGCCGCTGGCTAAGAAAAACATTGATACCGGCGCTGGTTTGGAACGTCTTTCCGCTGTGCTGCAGCATAAGAAAAATAACTTTGAAACTGACCTGTTCTTCCCGATTATCGAGGAAGCAGCGAAACTTTCCGGTGTATCCTATGGACAGAGTGCCCAGGGCGATGTAGCACTGAAGGTTATTTCCGACCATGCTCGTGCCATTACCAACATGATTGCCGATGGTATCCTTCCTTCCAACGAAGGCCGCGGCTACGTGCTCCGTCGTGTGCTCCGCCGTGCCGTTCGTTTCGGAAAACTGCTGGGCATCCAGGACGCATTCATGGGTCAGATGATCGATGTGGTCATTAACATGATGAAGCCGGCTTATCCGGAATTGGTAGACAAACAGGCTTTCATTAAGAAAGTGGCTGGCGTCGAAGAAGACCGTTTCCATGCTACCTTGAATGCAGGCACCGACCTTCTTTCTGAAATGCTGGAAGATACCAAGAAGAAACAGGGCACCGTCCTTTCTGGCGACCAGGTATTCAAACTGTACGATACCTATGGCTTCCCATGGGAACTGACCGATGAAATCGCTAAGGAACAGGGCCTTACCATTGACCAGAAGGGCTTTGAAGCGGCTATGGCAGAACAGAAAGAAAGAGCCAGAGCGGCTCGTGCCAAAGTATCCGCTAAAGTGGCTACCCCAGATACCACCAAACTGGACGCTTCCCAGTTGACCACCGAAGACGCAGACGGCGAAACCAAACTGCTGCTCCTCGGCAAAGACGGCAAAGAAATCGTTTCCGCTGCTGACGGCACCGAAGTGACCGTAGTGCTGCAGAACAACCCATTCCATGCTGAAGGGGGCGGACAGATTGGTGACACCGGTCTGATTGTCGGCGAAGAAGGTACCATTCAGGTAGAAGATACAAAGAAACTGCCAGACGGCATTGTTTACGTCATCGGCACCGTTTCCGAAGGCATCATCCATGAAGGGGAAACTGTGAAAGTCACTGTAGACCGTGCTCGCAGAGAAGACCTGGCTAGAAACCATACAGGGACCCATATGCTCCAGGCCGCTCTTCGTCAGGTTCTTGGCGATCAGGTCAATCAGGCAGGTTCTCTGGTTCTTCCAGACAGACTTCGTTTCGACTTCACCTGGCCGGAACCGCTGTCTCAGAAACAGCTCTCTGCTGTAGAACAGATTGTCAATGATGAAATCATCAAAGCCACTCCGGTTTCCATTCAGGAAATGCCTATCGAAGAAGCTAAGAAATCCGGTGCGATGGCTCTGTTTGGTGAAAAATACGGTGACATCGTTCGCGTGGTTTCTATCCCTGGATTCAGTAAAGAACTTTGTGGCGGCAGCCATGTAGGAAATACCGGGGAAATCGGTTCCTTCCGCCTCATCAGCGAAGGCGGTATCGGTTCCGGCATCCGTCGTATCGAAGCCGTAACCGGCAAAGCCGCTTACGATTTGATGAAGAAAGACAGAGCCCTGCTGGCAGAAGCCGCACAGCTCCTGAAAGGCAAACCGGAACAGCTGGCTGAAAAGATCGAAAAGACCTTGGCTACTGTGAAAGAACTGCAGCGCGAACTGGAACAGCTGAAACAGCAGCAGACCAAAGATGAACTGGGCAATCTCATGAAAGACGTACAGGAAAAGAAAGGCGTACCATTCTTCGGTGCTGTCGTTCATGCAGGAAATATGGATGAACTCCGCAAAGCAGCCGATGTGGTAAAAGCGAAACTCACCGGCGGCGCCTTCATCCTGGGAACCGTTTCTGGCGATAAAGTAAACCTGGTCGGCATGGCCGCTCCAGAAGCCGTCAAAGCAGGCGTTCACATGGGTAAGATTATTTCCAAAGCTGCAAAAATCTGCGGCGGTGGCGGCGGCGGCAAACCAGCCGTAGCCCAGGCAGGCGGCAAAGACGTGACCAAACTGGACGAAGCCATTGCCGAAGGCGTAAAAGCCATTGCAGAAATGCTGGACTAATTTGTCACTGGTAATTCGCTTTCGCTGAAAAGTGCGTAGTGAGTAGT
>DBLC01000064.1:11405-18975 GCA_002297935.1 Dialister sp. UBA734 | reverse complement strand
TGGTGGAAGGGGCGCACAATTCATAAAGCGCCCCAATACCCCTTTTTCTATTAAGAATATATTGCGTGGTATGTATATAAAAAATTACGGCGCTTCCAAATTTTGTGCGCCGTACCACCACTCCTCACTCCTCACTCCTCACTCCTCACTCCTAATTCCTAATTGTATAGATGAATGTAAACGTGCTATGTTAGACATTCATTAGCATGCTTTCGAGGAGGGATATATATGTCAGTTTCTGATGAAACGATGTTGTTCAATACCAAAGCAGATGAAGGGGAGAATAGAGAAGCTGCCATGATTCTGCAGGAAGTCTATGCCGCTTTGAAAGAAGCTGGGCATAACCCCACAGTGCAGCTGGTAGGTTACTTGGTTTCAGGAGAACCGACATATATTACCAGCCGTCACGATGCACGTAAATTGATTTCTGGCATGGAACGAGATGAATTGGTAGAAGAACTGGTTCGTTTCTATGTCAAACACAAAGGACTGTAATATGAGAATTATGAGTCTCGACGTGGGCTCCCAAACCATTGGGGTCGCTGTGAGCGATCTCTTCGGCTGGACCGCCCAAGGCGTAGAAACCATCCGCCATACCACAAGGGAAAAAGATTTTGAGCGCCTTCGCCAGCTTACCAAGGAATACCAGGTGGAAGAATTTGTATTGGGCATGCCACTCAATATGAACGGCACCAAAGGAATGAGAGCGGAAAAGACAGAAGAATTTGCCAAAGAATTGGCAGAAGCCTTTCCGGACATTCCGCAGCATTTCTGGGATGAACGTCTTACCACCGTGATGGCCCAGAAACAATTGATCGCCGCCGATGTGAGCCGTAAGAAGCGCAAAAAAGTCATTGATAAAATGGCTGCTGTGGTGATTCTGGAAGGATACCTGCAGCACCTTGCATTTAAAAATAGAGGATAAACAAATGACGGAAAAGAAAGAAGAACCAGTTGTAGTGACTATCACTGGACCAGACGGAGACGAAAGGGATTATGCACAGGATGTGGTCATTCCCTTCGCCGGCAAAGAATTTGCCGTCCTGGTCTCCATTCCAGAATCTGACGGGGATACAGAAGAACCGGATATCATCTTGGCCCGCATTGACAAAGATGAAAACGGAGAACTGGAATACGTACCGCCAACAGACGAAGAATACGATGCTGTAGCAGATATTTATGATGCGATGTAAACACTAAACCAAAAAAGGATTACGAAAACGGAGAGATTTGTTTTCGTAATCCTTTTTTGTTTGCAGTAGGCGGTTAGCAGTTGACAGTTGGAGAAATATAGGAGAACTCTTTGATTAAATCAGCGTTTTCCTAGTATTCCTAACGATCTGAAAAAACTTTTTATAACCATATTCCGAAATGAACTTCTATTTTCGACTATATAGATGGAGAGGAAAAAAGAAATCCTTCCGGAATACTTCGATAAGCCAGAAGTCAATCTTGCAGTACGAACCTTAAGGACTGGATTGATGGATGGGGAATTGACGTAGAAATTTAGGATTTCCCATTTTCCAATCCCAACAAGGAAGCGGGCCCGCAGACTAGCTGAAAACCGTATGTATGCATAGGTTATATATCACTATGTACGAAAACATACCATCGGGGACTGGTGACTGGAAGCATATTTCCTAGTCACCGGTCACGAGTCACTAGTTACCACAATTTAAGAAGCATGGAAGCCAATCAATACCAATTTCTGATGTTCAGCTGGCTACGACCGAGCCTAGAGCTAGTATATCTTTCAAGATGTATGAAAAGCGCTGCTGCCGATTAACGGGGGTCATCATTATGGGAAACGAGGCGACCATGCTTCTTTGGATTGGGTGACTGGTGACTAGTAACTAGGCCCTAGAAAAAATGAGAATCCAGTCACGAGTTACTAGTCACTACTGCCATATAATGAAGTATCAGAGGTACATGCAGTTTATTATGAAAGTTTTTCCTAAAAGAGGGTCACAAAATAGACACTTTTTACGATACTAGTATTGGAAGGGGAAAAACACTTCCCGGAAATCGAATCAAAGACTATGTCCGAACTCCATCCTAGGCTCCGGAGTGAAGAAATAGATGACGAGGAGACGCAGTGATTTTTCCCTTCTCTTTCCTAAAGGTTTTGCCCGGGAGAAATCTATTGGGAAAGCAGTCAGATACATAAAAAAGGCAGAAAAGCAAATCTGAAAGTAATGAACTCTTATCGCTCTGACGACTAGTTCTGGGCCACCTCTGCGTGAGTAGGACAGTCCCCTTCGGGGGCACCCTGTCTGGAAACGTCACGTTCTCGATCAGACGCCTGATTCATTGGATGAGACTACTTCAGAAAAGGAGATGCTTTTCTGTCTTTTTTGCGTGGGAAAAATCAGTTTAAGTTAGTGGCTGCTCGTTAATTCACTTTGTGCCCAAAAGTGCGAAGTGAGTAGTGCGGAGTGCGTAGTGGTGGAAGGGGCGCACAAAATTTGGAAGCGCCCCAATACCCCTTTTTATAAAAAATAAGATCGATGCAAGGATACTTGACAAAATCTATTTAAACCTGTGTACTGTTCATTCGTATAAGTTACTAAGGCTGCTCAGGTCCCTCAAATATACGTATAGACGCTAGCGTTATCAGCACGTTCTAGAAACCTGAGAAACTTGAGAATCCTGAGCAACCTGAGTAACATGGATACAGTATATGTTTTATTCTTCTTGTGGATATCTTTTGAACCTTTCTCTTCATTGTGATAAAATAGAAATCAAAATACCTATTTACTATAAAGAGGGATTGGCTGATTGGTTATGAACGAGTCACCAGTCACGAGTCACCAGTCACTTTATGAATAAGGTGACATGGTATAGTTGATAACGGTATAAGAGAATGGAGGAACGTAAATGGAAGAAAAGAGAGTAGCTTCCAATTTTATTGAAGCAGAAATCAATAAAGATATTGAAAACCACGTATATGCCAATGACAGGGTTCTGACCCGTTTCCCGCCGGAACCGAATGGCTACCTGCACATCGGCCATGTGAAGAGTATTTGCCTGAATTTCGGCATCGGGCAGAAATATCATGGAGAGACCAATGTCCGTTTCGATGACACGAACCCGATCAAGGAAGATGTGGAATATGTCAATTCCATTCTTGATGATGTAAAGTGGCTGGGCTTCAAGTGGAAGGAACCGGTGCACTATGCGTCTGATTATTTCCCACAGCTCTACGAATTCGCTTGCAAGCTGATTCGCATGGGCCTGGCTTATGTGGATGACCAGTCCAGTGAAGAAATCAAAGCCACCCGTGGTGATTTGACCCATCCGGGCATTGAAAGCCCTTACAGAAATCGTTCCATCGAAGAAAATTTGAAGCTTTTCCAGGAAATGAAAGACGGCAAGTACGGCGATGGGGAAAAGGTGCTTCGTGCGAAAATTGACATGGCCTCTCCGAACATGGTTATGAGAGACCCTGTTATTTATCGTGTGCTCCATGCGACCCATCACAGAACGGGGGACAAGTGGTGCATTTATCCGCTCTATGACTTCGCTCATCCGCTGTCCGATGCGCTGGAAGGAATCACCCATTCCATTTGTACTCTGGAATTTGCAGAAAGAAGACCGCTGTACAACTGGTGCCTCCAGGCCTTTGATGGGAAGGAAAAGCCGAGACAGATTGAATTTGCTCGTCTCAACGTGACCACCATGATCACCAGTAAGAGAAAGCTTCGCAAAATGGTGGAAGCGGGCCTCGTTTCTGGTTGGGATGATCCTCGTATGCCTACGGTCAGCGGAATTCGTAGAAGAGGGTACACCCCGGAATCTCTTCGCAAGTTTTGCGAAGAAGTGGGCGTAGCAAAGGCAGACAACCTGGTCAATATTGCTCAGTTGGAACATTGCATCCGTGAAGATTTGAAAGTGAAAGCACCACGCATTATGACGGTCATTGACCCGATTAAGGTGGTTCTGACCAACTATCCGGAAGGAAAAATCGAAGAAGTGACCATGGAAAATAACCCAGAAGATCCAGCTATGGGCGAACGCAAGGTTCCGTTTGGCAGAAATATTTACATCGAAAAAGAAGATTTCATGGAAGTACCGGTGAAGAAATTCTTCCGCATGACCCCAGGCAAAGAAGTGCGTCTCAAAGGGGCGTACATCGTGAAGTGCGATGACGTAGTGAAAGATGCAGACGGAAATATCCAGGAAATCCACTGCACCGTCGATTTCGACACCCGGAGCGGCACCCCAGGGGCAGACCGCAAGGTGAAAGGTACCCTCCACTGGGTATGCGCTGACACCGCTGTGGATGTGGAAACCCGTCTCTATGATTACCTGATTCCACCGGATGATGTAGATGATGGCCGAGATTTCATGGAAAAGGTGAATACCAATTCCTTAGTGGTGATGCATTCCAAAGCCGAACCGGAAATTAAGAAATACCACGTAGGGGACCGTTTCCAGTTCCTCCGTAAAGGGTTCTTCATCATCGACCAGGATACCACCGAAGACCATTTGGTATGCAATCGCATCGTAGGACTCCGCGACAGCTGGGCGAAGATGCAGAAGAAGGCCTGATTTTTATAAATAACGTATGCGATGTAAAGTGCGTAGTGAGAAGTGCGTAGTGGTGGAAGGGGTGCACAAATTAAGAAGCACCCCAATACCCATTTTATATAGGTTATTATTCTACTGCTTTCTGTATTAAACATGATTTACATATCGCTACTATCAAGGTTATAAAGGGTTATGCGATTACACTAGTTTTATAATCTTTTATAACTTAGCATGATATGTTCTTGTTGAATATATATTTTATTATAGAGCAATAATCTTTATATTTTGGGGCGCTATATGAATTGTTGCGCCCTACTACCATTATGCACTACGCACTTCGCATTACGCGTTGCAATAAGAGGCAAAGTATGAAATATAAATGGATGGCGGTTCCTTTGTTGGCCTTGGCGTTGGTATGTCCTTTTTCTTCCGAGGCTGCACAGAATACGCTGAACTTGCCTGGTATTGGCAAAATGACGGTGCCGCAACGGATCACCTTTGAAAAAGGACAGCAGGAAGCGATTCCTTTCATGGCTGATGGGGGCATCAAAAAGTTCTTTACCCATAAAGGGCTGACCGATGGAACTTATTACACCATGACCTATAGCAATCCACCGGATTATACCTATGGCTGGGCCATGTCTCATAAACTGGGGGTGCCGTTCCTCTTTTCCATAGGAGAAATCAAGCACAAAGATGATTCTCCAGAAGAAAAACTGGATTTGTACGCCAATTATTTGAATCAGAAACTCATCGAAGCAGGAGCTGCTTATGACGGCGATACGCCACTGGTAAAAAATAAGGACAAGAAACATCCCCGCTGGGAAGGTTCCTTCGTCATCAAAACCAAGGAACAGAATATCACCTACCGAGAAGCTTATCAGGTGATTCTCCAGTGTGATGGATATTTCACTACCTTAGGAGTCATTCAGACCGACGCGGACCAGAAAGAAGTGACCGACGCGGTGAAAAAGATGGTGGAAAAGCGGAAATTGCCAGAAAAGGCGAAATTACTGGACTTGTCCAAACGGGGCACGTCGCTCACGGAATATTGAAGATAGTGAGGCGTGGTGGTAGCTGTGCATAATGCGTAAAGAACCCTATTTTATGATAAAGGTTATGATTGTACTGATTTCTTCTGTCAAACATTCTGCTATCGCAAGCGTCAAGGTTAAAAGGGTTATAAAAGGTTATGTGGATACCGTTTTTGTATAACCTTTTATAACCTTTTTACCCCTGTCACTTGCGGGTATTATTCTATGTTAGAAATAGTAGGTAGCAAGATAATAACCTTAGCAAATAACCCTAACAACTACCATTCCACGTAAAATATGATATTGCTCATTTTCATTTTCCATTTGACAATGCAATAGTAAATCAGTAAGATAGAAGAGTAATCACAATCCAAATTTCATTTGGCATTGATAGGAGGAATTTACAATGGCAAAAGTAGCAATCGTATATTGGTCCGGTTCCGGCAACACTGAAGCTATGGCTCAGGCAGTAGAAGAAGGAGCAAAGGCAGCAGGCGCTGAAACCACCCTTTCTTTCGTTAGCGATACCACCGCTTCTGATGTAGCAGCATTCGATCACATCGTTCTTGGCTGCCCAGCAATGGGTAACGAAGAACTGGAAGAATACGAATTCGAACCATTCTTCGCAGAACTGCTCCCACAGCTGAAAGGTAAAGTAGTTGGCATTTTCGGTTCCTACGCTTGGAACCAGGGCGACTGGATTGAAAACTGGAAAAAACGTTTCGACGACGAAGGCGTAGCTCTCGTAGCGGATCCGGTCAAAGCATACAGCTATCCAGATGACGAAGCTCTCGAAGCTTGCAAGAAACTGGGCGAAACCGTAGCTAAAGCGTAAGAAATACTAAAAAAGAGCGTTCCTGGGAGCGCTCTTTTTTTATAGGTCGTATGCGGTATGTATCACTGGTACACAAAACGATTTGTTTTATAGTGAGGAGTGAGGAATTAGGAGTGAGGAGTGGTGGATGTGGCGCACAAAATCTGGAAGCGCCCCAATACCCATTTTTATATGGGTTATTATTCTGCTGTTTTCGATATCAAACATTATGATATAATTCGCTACTATCAAGGTTATAAAGGGTAAAAAGGGTTATGTAATTTTGATAGATTCATAACCTTTATAACCTTATTAACCTGACACTACCTTGTAGCTTGCTTTGTTAGAAAAACGGACTTCGTAAAATAATAACCTTATAAAATTTGCGGCGCTTTATAAGTTGTGCGCCGCCACCTTCACTCCTCACTCCTCATTCCTAACTCCTCACTACTAAGTAAACGTTTACTTGCCAATTGAGATATACGGTTACATAGGAGGCATAGTATGGCAGAAAAAGTCGCTATCATTTATTATTCGGCTACAGGAAATACAGAAGCCATGGCGGAAGCTGTGGCGGTGGGGGCGAAGAAGACCGGGGCGGAAGTGCTCTTGGCACCGGTTTCTGATGTGGATCCCGTAGTGATTGGAAATACCTACCATCATATCATTCTGGGCTGTTCTGCCTGGGGCGTAGAAGTGATCGAAGAAGCCCAGATGCGTCCTTTCTGTGATAGAATCAAGCCCTATCTGAAGGGAAAAATCATGGGTATCTTTGGCTCCTGCGGTTGGAGCCGCGGGGCTTGGCTCAATTCCTGGTACAACGAACTCCACTTCGCTGGAGCGAAATTCCCCGCCCATCCTCTTTTGGCCTACGGCTACCCTGATGAGACAGCGTTGAAGAACTGCGAAGAGTTGGGGGAAGAGGTTGCGAAAGCGACAGATTGATTTATAAAAAGGTTCTGTTGGAGCTGTAATGGGCAGATGCTTATGGAGTAAAATCCGCTATTGAAAGGTTCTGCTGGAGCTGTAGCGGGTAGACGTCTATGGAGTGAAATCCGCTATCAAAAGGTTCTGTTGGAACTGTAATGGATAGAGTCTTATGAAATGAGTTGGCTATCAGAGGGTTCTTCTAGGGAAACACTGATTTAATCATGGTTTGAAATTATTCTTGAATTTTTATTCAAAGCGAGGA
>DBLC01000064.1:6729-11313 GCA_002297935.1 Dialister sp. UBA734 | reverse complement strand
TTAAATCAGCGTTTTCCTAGGGATAACGATAGAGAAATATTATTTTTTCTCCTGAATGATAGAGACCACAAGGCTTTATATGATCATGCACAGAACCTTATGATAGCATCATAAATGACATAAGGCACAAAAGGTTGCATTACGCACAGAACCTTATGACAGCTTTATAAATACCAAAAGTCACAGGGGTTACATCATCAACAGAACCTTATGATAGCCATTATGAATGTTGTATGTTACAGAAGGTAATGGCACCAACAGAACCTTTTAGCAATGTGTATTATGTTGACAATATGAGGTAAACAACCAATGGATTGGAATTCTAAATTTGCAACGGACGTGAAATCGGTTTCTTTTTCCGGCATCCGTAAATTTTTTGATTTAGCCAGCACCATGAAGGATGTGGTGTCTCTGGGGGTAGGCGAACCGGATTATGCGGCACCGGACAAGGTGATTGATGCCTGCATTGCCAGTTTGAAGCGGAAGGAAACGTCCTATACCTCCAACTGGGGAATTTTGGAACTGCGGCAGGAAATTGCCAAGTTGTTCAAAAAGAGATATGACTTGGACTATGATCCGGCCGATGAAGTGATGGTCACTGTGGGGGTTTCCGAAGCTATCGGTATCATCATGACCACTTTCTTGAATCCTGGCGACGAAGTACTCATTCCGGACCCGGCTTATTTAGCGTACCCGGCTTGTGTATCCATTGCCCATGGGAAACCGGTACTGGTGCCGACCTATGCCGAGAATGAGTTCAAACTGACCGTGGAAGAACTGGAAAAGAAAGTGACTCCTAAGACAAAGGCCCTGCTTATCGGCTACCCGAACAACCCAACCGGTACCGTGATGGATAAGAAGTCTTTAGAAGACATCGCTGCCTTTGCGAAGAAACATGACCTTATCGTCATTTCTGATGAAATTTATTGCGACCTTACCTACGAAGGGCAGCACACCTGCTTTGCTTCCTTGCCGGGTATGAGAGAACGGACCTTGGTGATGAATGGATTCTCTAAATCCTACGCCATGACTGGAATGCGCATCGGCTATATTTGCGCCCCAAGAGAAGCACTGGAGGAAATTTACAAAGTTCACCAGTACGAAATTCTCTGTGCTTCCACCACCAGCCAGTACGGCGCCCTGGAAGCCCTCCGTTCCTGCGATGACGACGTGAAAGCCATGTATGACGAATACGCCGCTCGCCGGGAAATGATTTATCAGGGCCTGATCGACATGGGTCTCCCCGTATTCAAACCGAAAGGAGCCTTCTACATTTTCCCGGACATCAGCTGCACCGGCATGGATGATGAAACCTTCTGCGATCGCCTTTTGAAAGAAGAACGGGTCGGCGTCGTACCAGGCACCTGCTTTGGACCGCAGGGAAAGAATCACATCCGTATTTCCTACGCTGCCAGCCGCGAAAACATCGCTGAAGCACTGAAGCGGATGGGACGGTTTGTGGAAAAGTATCGGAAATAAGGGACGCTAGCGATATTCATCTGTTACAATTGGCGGGATATGATGGGTTATTAAAGGTTAAAAGGGTTATAAAAGGGTATGAAAGTATGGTTATCACATACCCTTTTATAACCTTTTTGCTTTCGTAGATTAGAATTGTTGAAATATTATCATTGGTAAATATAACCTGCCCGAAGGGCTACCCTTTGCTTTTTCTCGTATATGCAGCTATGCCACTATTATCATGCCGCTATAGTCCATTTTTCCCTTGAAATCGTATACCTTTTTTGCTATCATAAACTATGATTGACATGAAATAATATTTTTGCTATTCGTCAGATGAAATTAATTTCTAACGATATGACCGCAATGGGAAATATCGGTGACTGGTAGACTAGCGACTGGTGACTGGAATCCATTTTCCTAGTCACCAGTCACGAGTCACTCGTCACCATTACAAAGCAAAAATGACTATATACAATGTGAAAATCAAAGAGAGTTAAATTGGTATTTCAAGATGTACAGGAGTGATTCCTTTTGGAAAAATTAGTAATTCGTGGCGGACGTCCTCTTCGCGGGAGTGTTCGCGTATCCAGTGCCAAAAATGCGGTTTTGCCGATTATTGTAGCTACACTGCTGCCAGAAACGCCGGCTTCCATTATTGACGCACCGAATTTGGATGATGTGCATACCATTTGCAGCGTGTTGGAATCTTTGGGAGTGAAGGTGACCAAAGACGAACACGCTTTGACTTTTGATGCTTCCGCCGTAGACAAAACGGAAGCGTCTTATGAACTGATGAGCAAAATGAGAGCGTCTTTCTTAATCATGGGACCGCTTCTTTCCAAAATGGGCCATGCCAAAATCGCTCTTCCTGGGGGATGCATGATTGGCAGCCGCCCCATTGATTTGCACCTGAAGGCCTTTGAAGCCATGGGGGCTGAAATCAATGTAGGAAATGGATTCGTTGAAGGCTATGCGCCCCATGGACTGAAAGGCACCACCATTTACCTGGATTTCCCCAGCGTAGGGGCTACGGAAAATATCGTCATGGCCGCTTCTATGGCAGAAGGCCGCACAGTCATTGAAAACGCCGCAGAAGAACCGGAAATCGTTGACTTGGTGACATTCTTGAACTCCATGGGGGCCAATATCAAAGGGGCTGGCACCAATGTGATTCGTATCGAAGGGGTACCGAAGCTGGAAGGGGTATCTCATACGGTCATTCCAGACCGCATTGAAGCGGGCACGTTTATGATTGGTGCTGCCATGGTGGGCGGTGATGTAGTCATTGAAAACGTATTGACCGAACATCTGAAACCCCTCTTGGCAAAACTCAATGAAGCAGGCGTGAAAGTGACCAAAGATGCTGACAGTGTCCGTGTCATCAGCGACGGACATATCCGTTCCACCGATATCAAGACCCTTCCTTACCCGGGATTCCCGACAGACCTGCAGGCCCAGTTCATGGCTCTCATGACCGTCGGCAATGGGGTGAGCCGCATCACCGAAACGGTCTTTGAAAACCGCTTCATGCATGTAGGGGAACTGCAGCGCATGGGTGCATCCATCCAGGTAGAAGGCCGCAGTGCCATCGTGCAGGGCGTTCCGTTCCTCACCGGTGCATTCGTCCGTGCCACCGACCTTCGTGCCGGGGCTGCTTTGACATTGGCAGGACTGGCTGCTCATGGCGAAACAGAAGTGGGCGAATTGCATCATATCGATCGTGGGTATGACCATCTTGTAGAAAAGCTGCAAGGGTTAGGAGCAGACATTGTCCGGGTCGATAGAGACTAAGAAAATAGCTGATACAGTCCAGAAGCTATCCAGTCAGAACTCTTTGATGGACTGGATCGGCTCTTTTGGCTCCGAAGATATCGGCGTAGACATCGGCACGTCCCATGTGGTGATTTACGTGAAGCACAAAGGGGTGGTATTCTCTGAATCCTCTGTGATTGCCAAGAATGAAATGACACGGGAATATTTCACTTACGGCACCAAAGCAGAAGAAATGGAAGGGAAAGCACCGAAGAAAATAACGGTGCTCCACCCGATGAAACACAGTGCCATCATTGATTATAATGGGGCGGCGTACCTTCTGAATTCCATTGTGAATCAATCCTATTTAAAAAATATGTTTTTCCATCCCCGGCTCATGATGTGCGTGCCTACGGGCATCAACAGCGTGCAGCGTCGGGCCCTGTTGGAAGCCGCCGTGGCTATGGGGGCGAGAAAAACGGTGCTCATCGACCAGCCGATTGCAGCCATGATGGGCATGGGCCTCACGGGCGGAGAGTCTGTAGGAAATATGGTGGTCGATTTTGGCGGCGGCTCTACGAAAATTGCGATCCTGTCTGCCCATGGCATCGTGGTGAGTCATTTCTCTTTGGAATCGGGAAATGAACTGGACCAGGCCATTATGAGTACCATTCGTGATAAATACCACGTCAGAATCGGGAAAAAAGAAGCGGAGTCTTTGAAAATTGCGCTGGGCGCTTCCTGGGATTTGGATTCTGCTCCGCGGGTGGCAGAAACTTGCGGCTTGTCCCTCGTTTCTGGCTATCCTGTCAAGATTGCGGTGACCGGCGAAGACATCGCCCACGCCATCAATCCGATTTTGTATAAAATTTTCAAGAGTATCCGCGATGTGATTCAAAGGACTCCACCGGCCCTGTTGGCCTCCATTCGGGAACAGGGAATTCACCTCATCGGCGGCGGTGCCCAGTTGGCTGGCTTGGATGAACTGGTGAGCCGCGTGACCGGCATTCCGGCCCACGTGGCAAAACGGCCGAACTATGTCAACGCCGTCGGCGCCGGCATGTCGCTGGATTATATCAATGAATTTAGAGATTCTCTGCAAGATTTGCATTGATTGACTCTGGTGACTAGTGACTGGTAGACTGGTGACTGGGATTTGTTTTTACTAGTCACTAGTCACCAGTCACTGATGGTTATCCTTTTAAATCCGGTGATGCATCTGCGGAATATCATTATTTATGGACTATGAGACTTTTGTCTTGTAGTCCTTTTTGACGTTTAGGGATTAGGGATTGATAGCTAGGCCCTAGGGGTTCGTAGACTGCTGCGGTAAAAGTACTAGCGGATACCCTCTTCCTTTGGAAGGGG
>DBLC01000064.1:0-6706 GCA_002297935.1 Dialister sp. UBA734 | reverse complement strand
GGGGGGATAGCTCGCACTGGCGTTATGAATGTTTTGGGCTGAATGGGCATAGGCGTCTAGTTTAATGATAGGTTTCTTAATGCTCTAAGGGTTCTTAGGGGTTGTTGAATGTGCTGATTGTCGTTAGTACATCATTGTGGTCCATGAGTCACATGGAGGTCTTACTCAACGGATAAGCTCATTTCACATCGCTGGTTCAACAAAGAACTAAATGGAATAACACAAAGATTCCTCCACTACGGTCGGAATGACGAAAGAGGGAAACATCGCTAATGGTTAAAAAAGAACGTTAGAAAGAAAACAAGGCTAACAGACAAGCGATATTATTCCAGATGATACCAAACTGTTTCATCTATAACGTCATTTCGACCGGTCATATTAGTGCTTTGTGATGTAAGAGTAATGAAACTGGATGTGTAGGAGAGTGGAGAAATCTCAAAGTACTAGCGAGAACAGCAGCTCTAATGAGCTGCCATGATATGTTTCATCTAGCCCTTTCCGCTAGTGCTGCGAGATTTCTCCACTCCTCGAAGCATTGAGTTTCATTTCTTTTGTCTCATTTTACACAAATACGACCGGTCGAAATGACGTTACGCTGAAAGCATTAGCTTCAATCAGCACATTTGAGAACCCTCAGAACCTTAAGAACCTTCAGAACCCTAAGCAACCTGAGAAACTTGAGCGACCTAAGTGACCTGAGCTACCTGAGAATCCTGCACCACTTGAAACTACTAGCTACTATTTCTCCCCTGTGATAAAATACATATACGTGTATTTCAAAAATAGGAGGAATTATGGGAAAGCATTTTTCTTTTATCCATTGTGCGGATCTGCACTTAGGGGAACCTTTCGGCCAGGTACGGCTGGGCATGAAGGGACCGTGGAATGAACAGATCGGCAAAGCAACATTTAAGGCTTTTGAGAAAGTCGTAGATGCTGCACTGGAAAACAGGGTGGATGCGATTCTGATTTCCGGTGATGTATATAATTCAGACCATCACAGCCTAGCGGCCCAGATGGCTTTTGGGAGAGAACTGTACCGTGCGGCCCAGGAGGGCATCGAAGTGTTTATTGTCCATGGAAACCATGACCCCGGTGAAGCCTGGCGGGCGGATATTCCTATGCCTGAAACGGTGCATGTCTTTTCTTCTGACGAAGTGGAAGCCATCCCGCTCATGAAAGACGGCGAAAAGGCGGCCACCATTTATGGTATCAGCTACAAAACCAGACACACCAAGGAGAACTTGGTGAGACAGTTTCATGTGAATCCGGGAAATGGCTTTGCTATCGGTATGATTCATACCGAGGCAGGCGTCGAAGACAGTCCTTATGCGCCTTGCACCATCGAAGATTTGAAAATCGCAGGGATCGATTATTGGGCGTTGGGCCATGTACATACCAGAAAGACTTTGTCTACCAAGCCTTACATCGTCTATCCTGGAAATACCCAGGGGCTGGATATTTCTGAAATCGGTCCGAGAGGCTGCTACCTGGTTGATGTGGGGGCCTATGGGACTGTTACGACGAAGTTCATTGAAACAGATGCGATTCGCTGGATGGACATGGTGATCGATATTTCCCCTTTCCAGCAAGTGGATGATTTACTGAAGGAAATAGGAAAACGCAGAGCGGGGCTGAAAGAGCTGACTGGCCGGCCAAATATGGTGCGTCTGGTACTGACCGGGTCCGGGCCGCTGCACAAAGCGGTTTCCACCGAAGAGGGACGGGATTTCCTCTTACAGACTTTGAATGAAAAGGAACAATTCCGTTTCCTCTTCGCTTATTTCATTCGCATCGAAGACAATACCAAGCCGTTGATCAATTTGAAAGAACGGCGGGAACTGCCCGATGTGACAGGCAGTTATCTCAAGGCCTATGACAGTTTGGAAGAACTCCCAATGGCGGAGAAAAAGATAGCCCTCCGTCAGCTGGCGGAAAAGCAGCCGGAAGTGGCGAAGTATAAAAAACTGTTGGACGGCATGTCCGATGACGATTTGCTCCGGGCCTTCCGCCGGGCGGAGCTCATAGGCGCAGAAATGCTGACCGAGGAGGAAGCAGACAATGAAAATCACTGATTTAGAGCTGGAGCAGTATGGCATTTACCACCATGCGTCCTGGCAGCCTTCCCCCGATGTCCTTCATGTGGTGATGGGGGAAAATGAAAGCGGCAAGACCACCATGCTCCGGTTCATTCGAGATATGCTTTTCGGCTATAGCCGGGGCAAATGGCAGGGCCGCAAAGGAAATATGGCATTCGTCCGTTCTGATGGACAGGAGTACCGGGTATTTCGAGAAGAAAAAGAGCGCTGGTTTGAAAACAGCAACCACATTAAGTTTGAAGAAGAACTGCCTACCTTGTGGTGGCACGGCCTCAATCGGTACATGTATGAAAAGATTTTCGCCGTGGGCTTGGAAGATTTGCAAGGCGCGTCCTTCTTGTCCAATGATTCCGTACGGAGCCGGTTCTTCATGCTCCAAGGCGGGGATAAACTGACCAACGTAAAAAATGTAATCCAGGAAAATAAGGAAAAACTCCTGGTAGCCTCGCCTCAAGGCAAGCGAAAAATTAACCAGTTGCTATCCGATTTGGAAGTGGTCAATCAGGAACTGGATGGCCTTTCCAACCAGGAAAAAGAATTCGCGGAGCTGCAGAAGAAACAGGATGTGCTGAAAAAGCAGATTGCGGACTTGAAAGAGAAGCTCCAAAAAGACCAGGACAATGACCGGGTCATGGAAAAACGGCTGGGCGCCTGGGAATATTACAAACGGGCCAGCAGCATCAAGCGGCAGCTGGATTTGTCGGAGCAGGTGAAAATGTTCCCCACCAATGGGAAGGAACAGTGGAACCAGCTGATGAATCGCATGAAAGTGATTCACGAACAAAAAGAAGCGCTGCAGCCGAAACTAGATGCCTACAAGCCTCTTCGGAAAGATGAAGTGATTCCCTGGGACGGGGTTTCAGAAGCGTTGGAAAAACTGTACGTCGATTTGGGACAATGGCGGCAGACCATCCAGGATGCCGAAGAGATGGAACAGGAAAAAGAAAATTGGCGACTGGATTTCATCAATTTGGGGTATGCCTTGCCCTTATGGGATCGGGCCCTCAAAATCGATGAGCCCTGCACCAATGTGGATTGGGACGAAGGCCGGAAACTGGCCCAAAGTGTGGGCGTCCGAAACAATGAACTTCATTTCTGGGAGCAGCGAGAACCGGAAGTGGAAGAAGTGCTGGACGATTCCCAGGACAGCAAAGAAGTGCAGACCGAAGAAGATTGGCAAAACTGTGAAACCATGGCGGGCGAGCTGGAGCAGCTGCTCCACCAGACTGCCGACGTGCAGGAACGGATCCAAGCCATCAATGAACAGGAAGATCGGAAGATTACCCCGTGGCTTATGATGGGCGTGCTGTTCCTGGCGGGAGCCTTAGGGGGCATCGGTGCCTTTTATATGGCTATGGCTGGCTACGCTGCCTTTTATGGAGCGGCTGGCGCGTTCGTCCTGGGCGTGATTTGCCTGGTGTTGCATAACCGGACCATTCATAAAAAAGGAAATGACCTGGAAAAACTCCATGCCGAACTGGACATCTTGGAAAAGAGCCGGGCTGTGTTGGCAGAAAAATTCCCTGGACAGGCACCAAAATCGCTGGACGATTTGCAAGCCTTCCACAACTTGATGCAGGAAAAGCGATCTGATTTCTACAAAGACCAGGCCCAGCGACAGGCTATTTCCTGGAAACGGGAAACCATCCGTAAGCAGCAGGAACAGCACCAGAAATGGACCGAAGAAGGCAAAGTGCTGCGGGAAAAGAAAACCAAAGCCGATACCGATTGGGGAAACTGGCTGAAAAAGAATCGCCTTCCGGCGGTCGACGCCGATGCCCTGTCAGCCCTGCAGGAGCAGTGGCAGAAAATCTACACCGCCGAAGGAAAAGGGAAAATCCTGGACCTTCGCCTGGAACAGATGGATGCCAAACTGGACAGCTTCAGCCGCCGGGCCGAAGATATTATTTCTGTGACCAAACTGCCCTATGCCATCAGTCCCGATGGGGTGCAGGAACTGTATGAAGAAACCCACCAGAGAAATCTGAAATGGCAGGCCATTTTGGAAAAGAATAAGCAGCACGAAGCCTACGAAAAGGAAATGGTGAAGCTGGACGATTCCTGGGCGTCCTGTCAGCGGGAAATGGATACGTTGCTGAACCTGGTCAATGCCAAGAACGCTGAAGAATTTGCGGAAAAAGTCAATGCCCATGAGCACCACGACCAGTTGGCCAAAGAATGGGCCACGGTGAAACAGGACCTGCGCCTCTATGCGGGCAGTGATGAAGATTTCCAGAAATTGTGGCATTCTTTGGAAACCGGTCAGTACGACGAATGGATGAAAGAGCACCAAGCCTTGTCTCATCAAATCGAAGCCGAAACCGCCCAGCTGGGAGAACTGCAGAAAAACCAGGGCGCTGTAGAAAATGAAATCTTCCGCCTCGCCGGGGACAACACCATCACCCAGGCACTGCAGAAGAAAGAAAAAATCGAAGCGGAACTAAA
Source organism: Dialister sp. UBA734 (assembly GCA_002297935.1). GTDB lineage: Bacteria > Bacillota > Negativicutes > Veillonellales > Dialisteraceae > Dialister. The sequence continues at coordinate 2,162 of DBLC01000064.1, read as the reverse complement.
AGCGTCCTTCGCAGAATGGCTTTCCTATATGTATACAGGAGAAATATTGGAAAAAGCCCAGGCCACTTATGAATCGGGCAAGCAGCCGCAAATCGTTAAGCAGGCCAATACGTTCCTGCAGGCCATGACGAAAGGGAAATATTCCCTCACCATTTCGGAAGATGGAAAGAACATCGGCATCATCGATGGCTCCCATCATGTGAAAGATGCGAAAATCTGGTCCTCCGGCACCGGTGACCAAGTCTTCCTCTCCATCCGACTGGCTATGGCCCTGTCCTTCGGGGAACAAATCGAACCATTGCCTGTGGTATTGGACGATATTTTCGTTCGCTTTGATGAGGAACGACAGCGGGAAACCTTGAGGTTCCTCATGGACCTTGGCAAAACCCAGCAGATCTTCCTCTTCACCTGCCACGCAAGAACCATGCGCATCGCAGAAGAAGTGGGAGCTGAAAAAGGCACTGGCGAATTTATTCACCTGAAATCCGGCCAAATCGAACGGACCGATGGATTGGAATACGCTAGCGTATAATGTTATAAGAAAAAGAGTCATGATTGATGTCATGGCTCTTTTTCTTGTGGTGACTGGTGACTCGTGACTGGTGACTGGGGATTAGGAGCTGAGGATAAGTACCTAGGTCCTAGGGACTGGGGAATAATAGCGAAGCAACACCAGCGTTTTTCTCTAGCGTTAGTCTCTCTATCAGTCATCCTGAGCCGCCCGTAGGGCGAAAGTCGAAGGATCTTTGCGTTATTCCTAAAAGCTCTTTGCCTGACTAAGGATTTGAAATGAGACTTTCCGTTTTAGTATGTTCCCAACTGACTCTTATAACTTATATTTTTTAGTCTCACATAGAGACGCCCCAGACGCTTTGGCTCATTTCAAGTGGGTTGATTTTCATTGTCCTTTTACGAATACAACAAAGATTCCTTCACTTCGGTCGGAATGACGTTGGAGAGGTAGATCATAGACGACATATTTCACTTTTTTCGATAAAGGGATGAAACCCTCGACGATGCTCGGGATAACGGGATTTGGATTATTTGAACCATCAGTGTTTTATACCGCTTCTACTGGATTATGCCGGTTAAGCCATTTCTGCTTCTGGTTTTGCCGCTCCTTCGGAAACCCTCAGAACCTTAAGCAACTTAAGAAACCTTTTGCTATAATAAGAATTGAAATGTAAGAGCAGAAAGTAGGTGATCCTATGACGTGGAATAAAGAAACCATCACAACCATTCGTTGTTTCGGCGACAGTTTGACCGCCGGGTACGGTGCATTACCGGAAGAAGGTTGGATTGCACAGTTGCAGAAGCGATGTCCTCCTATTTCTTTCTACAACTTTGGTGTCTGTGGGGCCATAGTGGAAGATATCAGGGAAAATCTTCAAATGCATGTGGGACTCCATGAAAAAGGGGAGGGCTATTTCTTCATGGGCGGCACCAATGACATTCTGTGCGGACGTCGGCTGGTGACCTTAGAAAAAGAAGTGGAAGAATTGGTCGCTTCCGTGGCCTCCCAAGTGCCTCTGACACTGGGCATCCCGCCGCTGGCAACAAGAGAAAGTATTTTCACCGGTTGGCAGGCAGAGTACAACTTTGAACGAAACCAAGAAGACCTGCAGCACTACGGCACCTTTCTAAAAGAATTGGCGAGCCGCTGGAAACTTCCGGTGATCGATTTTTCCATCGCCTTTCCTTTGGAAGATACCTGGTACAGCGATGGTCTCCATCCCAATGGGAAGGGATACGCCCGAATGGCAAAGTTGGCGGAAAAGGTGTGGATGACTGGTGACTGGTGACTAGTAACTGGTGACTAGGGATTGGGGATAAAGGTTCTGAAGGTTCAAAGGGTTCTTAAGGTTCTTAGATTTCTCGAACCTGCTAAGTGAGGATAGATGTATCATAAATATTTACCCCCTTCCTCAGGAAGGGGGGCAGGGGGGATAGGAAGACGAAGAAGAGTTGTTAGACTAGCCGCTGGAGAGGACACCTAAAAGAATAGAGGAAAATTGTATGTCATATGGCTAGTGCGGGCTATCCCCTGGACTTTTCGCTACGCTTAAGTCCTATCCCCTTCCAAAGGAAGGGGATCATTGATGTATTATAATGCTAGCGCTATTTGACACATTCGATGTTCCCTAAGAAACCTAAGAACCTTC
>DBLC01000168.1 GCA_002297935.1 Dialister sp. UBA734 | reverse complement strand
CGAGTAAAATTTTACACTAAGATTGTGCTGCTTTCTATTTCTAACATAGAGATGTTTGCGATAGCGACAAGGTTATACAGGTTATAAAAGGTTATGGGAAAATCGATAGTCTCATAACCTTTTATAACCCTTTTACCCCCTGTTACTCACGTTCAAGATTCTATGTTAGAAATACAATTCAGCAGAATGATAACCTTTTATAAATGTTTTACGGGAAATATAATGATAGCCGTAACTGCTTTTTAGTCTAGACACTTCCCGCGTGGGATGATACCATAGGAACATATTTGGGACGGAAAGGACGCTGGAAATGAAAAGACCACAGAAAGTAACCAAAGAAACACGATTGAACCAGTATGCCCGGAAGATGTACGGGAAGGAAAAGGTAGAAAAGATCTGGGAAGCAGAAGAAAGGGAAAACCAGACAGAGCTCAGTATTTCCACGCACAAAGGGGCCAAGAAAAAAATCCGTACCCAGCTGAATCGGAAATTGCGTCACACCCAAAAGATGGAAGACATCGCCGACGGGGGCGCCTATAAAAAACAGGGAGATATATAATTGGGCAGAGTCATGTTTCACGGGAAACGATACTGTGAAAGGTTATCATTTTGCTGACTTGATTTTCTAACAAAGAAAATGTATGGCTAGTGACAAGGTTAAATAGGGGTATAAAAGGTTATGAGGCTACCAGTTTTCCCATAACCTTTTTATAACCTGTATAACCTTGTTACTAGCAAAAATATCCCGATGTTAGAAATAGAAAGCAGCAAAATAATAACCTTTTTATGTAACGTTTCCCGTGAAACATGACTCTATCTGTAAACGAAGAAAAGCAAAGGAGCGTGTTTCACGTGAAACAAGGCGGTAAGAAGAAATATTACGTGGTGAAGCGGGGCAAGCAGCCTGGGGTGTATTATAACTGGCCGGATTGTCAGAAACAGGTGCAGGGCTTTGCGGGCGCCGTGTTCAAAGGGTTTGTGACCAAAGAAGAAGCGGAAGCCTGGTATGGGAAACCGGTGAAAGAAGCACCGAAGCAGACTGTTTCCAAAGTGACCGGTATGGCCATTGCCGATGCAGAAAAAGCCTATCCGCCGCATATCCATCCCATGGATGATAGTATTCTTTCTTACGATGGAGTTCATATGACCTGGGCATTGCCGGAAAAACTCACTATTTTCACCGATGGATCCTGCTTGGTCAATCCCAATGGCCCTGGCGGCTTTGCGGCGGTCTTTTTGACAGAAGAGGGAAATAAAGAACTGCTCCGCGTCACCGGCGGTGAACCATCCTCCACCAACAATCGCATGGAACTTCGGGCCGCTTATGAAGCCCTGAAAGTCCTAAACGATGGCAACTGTCATCACATTGTATTTCACACCGACAGCAAGTACCTGCAGCGGGCTTTCATGAACCATTGGGTGGATAAATGGAAACGAAACGGCTGGAAAACTTCTCAGGGTACAGCGGTGCTGAACAAAGACCTCTGGACCGGCCTGATTCGTCTCATGGACTCCCATCACATCGTCTTTGAATGGGTCAAAGGCCACGTAGGTACCCAGTACAATGAACTGTGTGATCAGCTGGCGAAAAAAGAGGCTTTTCGGTTTAAACGGTAACTCGTGGGGCCGCAAGGGAAATGTTTCACGGGAAACATGACAATGAAGGTTATTATTTTGCTGCTTTCTACTTTCTAACATAGAAATAGAATGGATAGAGACAAGGTTATAAAGGTTATAAAGGGTTATGGGGATACCGTTAGTATCATAACCTTTTATAACTATTTCACTTTTGTTTTCTCGTGAGAGCTTCTCTTTTAGAAAAGCTAGTGATACAATACAAATGGAAATCAATGAAGCCCTTGGGGCAACAAAAAAGACGGACTGCCAAATACCGTCTTTTTTGTTGCCTGATAAGCTATTAAAATAATATGGGAATAACTGGCTAGCAGCTAGTTGCTAAGAGCTAGTGGCTGTGACACTAATAGCATTGCTAGGGTAGGGCGGTTTTTCTGTTTCATGAAACATGATGATAAAGGTTATTATTGTGCTGCTTTCTACTTTCTGACATAAAAATAGAATGGATAGAGATAAGGTTAAAAAAGGTTATGGGGATATCGTCTTTCCCATAACATCTTATAACCTTTTTTTACCTCGTCACTTGCGATAGAAGGACATGTTTCGCCGAAGGAATCAGCAGAATCATAACATTCCTATCTTATACATTGTTTCATGTGAAACATTTCTCGATCTAATCTCATGACTCATATAAATAAGGGGTATTGGGGCGCTATATAAGTTGTGCGCCCCTTCCACCATTACGCACCACGCACTTCGCATTACGCATTTTTAAAGTAGCACGAAAAAAGCACGATACCAAAAGTACCGTGCTTTTCGTTTGGTGACCCAAGAGAGATTCGAACTCCCGACACCTTGATTCGTAGTCAAGTGCTCTATCCAGCTGAGCTATTGGGCCATGTGGCAGGGGCAGAGGGACTCAAACCCCCAACCTACGGTTTTGGAGACCGTTGCTCTATCAATTGCGCTATGCCCCTATAGGTTTGTTTGATGGAAGTCTGTATCCATGTGACTTGTATATAATAACAGACGAGTATGAAAATTGCAAGCACTTTTTTGAAGTTTTTTGAAGTTCATCGTGAGTAGGTGATTTTTACCTTATTTGTAAAAGTGCGTAATGCGAAGTGCGTAGTGCGTAATGGCGGAAGGGGCGCACAACTTATATAGCGCCCCAATACCCTTTTTTATTTCTTGTTTCGATAGAGTCATGTTTCACGTGAAACGTGAGGCTAAAGGTTATTATTCTGCGGCTTATCCATTTCTAACATAGCGTAGTAGATGTGAGCGACGGGGGTAAAAGGGGTATACAAGGTTATGAGACTACCGATTTCCCAATAACCTTTTATAACCTTGTCACTGGCGATAACAGGAAATGTTTCACAGAAGAAATCAGCAGAATCATAACCTGTAGAGATATGTTTCCCGTGAAACATGGAAATTAGGAGACAAGAAAAACTCATGATATAATATACATATTATAGGGAAGTGGGGAGAGTCATGTTTCACGGGAAACGTGATAGTAAAGGTTATGATTCTGCGCCGTGCTATTTCTAACATAGAATAGCAAACGTGAGCGACAGGGTTATAAAAGGTTATGAGACTACCGATTTCCCCATAACCTTGTATAACCTGTATAACCTTGACGCTTTCGATAACAGAAAATGTTTCACAGAAGAAATCAGCAAAATAATAACCTTTCCAATGATCGTTTCACGTGAAATAGGAACATAACCGTTTCACGCCACTGTATTCCAAGGAGGGGTATCATGGAAGAAATACGAAATGTGTCTGCCGACAGGGCCTTAGGGAAGATGATCCAGCAGGCGGTCCAGGACGGTGCCAGTGATGTCCATATTGAACCGGGGCGAGAGGGCGTGCGGGTTCGTTTCCGGAAGGATGGTCTTTTGTATAGCCGGTTCCATTTGCCGCTATCCATGGCGCCGGGGCTTTCGGTCCGTGCCAAGGTGTTGGGGCGGATGAATGTGGGAGAAAGCCGGATTCCCCAGGACGGCAGTTATACCGAAACCATTCGGGACGTGGCCTATGATTTTCGTATTTCCATTTTGCCTTCTATGTATGGCGAAACCATTGTGATTCGTATCCTGTCAGGGCATGTTTCTTTCATTGAAAACAATGAGCTGGGGATGCTACCGGAGCAGAAGGAATTGTTTCATCGGGCGTTGAAGAAAAAGCAGGGCATGATTCTCACCACCGGCCCTACGGGAAGCGGCAAGACGTCAACCCTCTATGCGGCGTTGAAACTCTTAAATCAGGAAGATGTGAGCATTATTTCCATCGAGGACCCAGTGGAGTATCGGTTGCCCGGGGTGACGCAGATTCAGGTCAATGAAAAGGCAGGCATGACTTTTGCGGAAGGACTTCGGTCGCTGGTTCGGCAAGATCCGGATATCGTGATGATTGGAGAAATCCGCGATAAGGAAACTGCTGACATCGCCATTCACGCGGCGCTCACCGGACACTTGGTGCTGTCCACGCTTCATACCAATGGGGCGGCGTCGGCGCCGCTTCGGTTGATGGATATGGGGATTCCGCCTTATTTGTTATCTGCAGCGCTGTCATTGGTGATGGCCCAGCGGCTGGTGCGAAAAATTTGTCCCTATTGCAAAAAAGAAATCGTACTGACCGAAGAAATGGTCCGGCAGAATGAACTTCCTATTTCTTGTGTAGGAAAAACGGTCTATGAAGCGGCAGGCTGCAGTCATTGTCAGGAAAGCGGTCTTTTGGGACGGACCGGGGTCTTTGAAATGCTTGCCATCGGAAAAGAAGAACGAGAATTGATTCATCATCACTTTTCGGTGGACCGGCTGCGGGAGGCCATGAAGCGAAAGGGCCGACGCACCATGGGAGAAACCGCGCTGGTGATGATGGAGCAAGGTTGGATTTCGCCGGCGTCGGCCGGGCAGCTGCTGGCTGGGGAGGCATCATGGATATAGAAAAAATCATTACAACCCATACAGGGATCACTGATATTCATATCACAGAAGAATCTCCGGTCATGGTTCGCCAATATGGAAATCTGAAAAAAGGCAAAGACATGGCCACCCACGAAGATTTCGAGGAACTGTTTCAAAACTACGTGACCGAGAAGCAGAAAGACCTATTTGCCAAAACCGGCGGATGTGACAGCAGTTTTTCTATAGGAAATACGAGGATTCGCCTGCACATCTATCGAAGCGGCGGAAAATGGGCGGCGGCACTCCGTATCCTGCCGGTGCTTGCCAGTTGCGGCAGCGACCCCGACCAGGGATGGATTGAAAAAATAGGAGCCTTAGAGCATGGGCTGGTACTCATTACCGGCGCGTCGGGCAGTGGGAAGAGCACCACCTTGGCCCGCATCACCACCTGGATCAGCCAGAAACGGCCTTGCCATATCATCACCTTAGAAGACCCGGTGGAATATGAAATTTCTTCCGACAAAGCATTGGTGCACCAACGGGAAATCGGACGAGATGTGGTGGACTTTCCCCATGGCATCCAAGAAGCACTGCGAGAAGACCCAGATGTGATTGTGTTGGGAGAAATGCGAGAAGCAGAAACCATAGGGGCCGCTTTGACGGCGGCAGAAACGGGACACCTGGTTTTGGGCACTCTTCATACGACCCGGGCGAAAGATGCCATCGGCCGCATCATCCACGCCTTTCCATCGGAACGAGAACGGGACATCCGCAGCCTCTTGGCGTCCAATCTGGCAGCGGTAGCTTCTCAAATGTTGTATCGCTCGGGAAAAGAAACGTACTTACTCAGAGAAATCATGACCAACCTGCCCGCGATTTCTCATCTCATTCGAGAAGGAAAAGAAGAACAGATTCCGTCCTACATGGAAATGGGCCTGCAGCACATGCGCACCATGAAACAAGCCATTTACCAACTGAAAGGGATCAGTGAACGAGAACGGGAGAAATTGGTCAAGACGGTGGTGGGGAATGGATAGAGGCATATCTTTGAAGGTTATTATTATGCCGCTTTCTTCTGGGAAACATTTCCTGCTACCGCAAGTGACAAGGTTAAAAGGGGTATAAAAAGGTTATGGGGAAACCGATAGTCTCGTAACCTTTTACAAATCGTTTCACGTGAAACATGTCGAGAAAGGTTATTATGGTACCGCTTTCTTCTGTGAAACATTTCCTATTACCGCAAGTGACAAGGTTATAAAAGGGTTATGCGAAAATGGTACCCCCATAACCCATTTATAACCTTTATAACCTTGCCACTCACGTTTTAGTCTCTATGTGCGATAATCATTAGTTGCACAATAATAACCTCTGATATTACCGTTTCACGTGAAACATGACTCTAAAAAGGTTACTATTCTGCAGATTTCTTCTGTGAAACATTCCCTGCTACCGCAAGTGGACTAGGTTAAAAGGGTTATAGAAGGTTATGAGGTTATCGGTTTTCCCATAACCTTTTATACCCCTATATAACCTTGTCACTTGCCATACATTTTCCATGTTAGAAAATGTATGCAGCAGAATAATAACCTTTATCAATTTGTTTTCCGTGAAACATTCCTCTATCCAGAAAGAGGTGACAATATGAAACAGTTCCACTATCGCGCTTACGATGAGGAGGGGCAGCTGATCGATGGGACGCTTTGGGCGGAGTCTCGGCAAGAGGCGCGGCGGGAGGTGTATGACCGGGGGCTTCATTTGATTCGGCTGGTGGAGGAACCGACCCGGCGGTCGTTGTTTCATGGAAAGAAACCCTTTCGGTCTCGGCGGCAGTTGATTTTGCTTTGTTCATCCTGGGCGTCGCTCCTGGAAGCGGGACTTACGGTGACCGACAGTTTGTCTCTTTTGCAAAATCAATTGGGAAATTTAGAAAAGAAATGTTTACAGCAAATTACCGAGCAGATTGCCACGGGCCATACGGTGTGGGAAAGTTTCATGAAAAGCCAGAGCTTTCCACCTTTTTTTATTTCTTTGCTGCAAGTGGGTGAAATGACCGGCACGCTGCCGCGAGAATTGTTGCGCGGGGCGGCGTACTATGAAAAAGAAGACGCGTTCCTGCAGAAAATCAAACGCACCTTGGCGTACCCGCTGTTTGTGCTGGCTTTTTCCCTGGCGGTGCTGGTGGTAATTCTGACCTTTATTTTGCCCTCGTTTCAGCTTTTATTTGAAACGTTGCAAATTGACCTGCCTTTGGGTGCCCAGTGGGCCTTGGCGGTGGGCTTGTTTCTGAAACAATGGGGCGCTGCATTGAGCGTTTTCTTTTTATGTGTCTTATTGTTAGGATTGGTGTGGGGACAAACGAAAAGCGGGAAAGATACACTCTCTTCGTGGCTCTATGGCTTTCGCTTTTATCGGAGGCTCCTTTTGATCCGTTTTTGTCTCACCTTGTCGGCCCTATTAGAAAGTGGAAAAACACTGGCCGAAGCCTTGGCGGATACCAAGCAAGTGGTAGGAAATCAAAAGGCCGGAGATGATATTTCCTATATGAAGGAACAAGTGCAGAAAGGGGCTCCATTTTCTGCTGTATTACAAGAAAGCGGATTTTCCGCTTCCTTTCCGCTGCTGTACCAACTGTGCCAAGTGGGCATGGAAAGCGGAGAACTTCCGAAATTTCTTTCCCAAGCGGCTTACATGATGGCCGACGAAGCAGAACAGAAACTGAACCGCTTCCGGGCCATTCTGGAACCAACCCTCCTGCTCTTCGTAGGCGGTATCACGGCCCTCATTATTTTCTCCGTCATGCTGCCGGTGTTTCAGGCGGCAGGGAAACATTTGATATAAAATGGATAGAGTCATGTTTCACGTGAAACGATAACTGGAAAAGGTTATTATTGTGCAGATTTCTTCTGTGAAACATTTCCTGCTATCGCAAGAGACAAGGTTAAAAGGGTTATAAAAAGGTTATGGGGAAACCGGTAGCCTCATAACCTTTTTATAACCCTATTTAACCTTGTCTCTATCATATCAACTTTATGTTGTATGCAGAAATCAGCAGAATCATAACCTTTAGAGACATGTTTCCCGTGAAACATTTCTCTAGCGGTATAAAAGAAAGGATAGTCTATGACGGCTGTTATTTTTGATATGGATGGGACGCTTTTTGATACGGAAGCGTTGTTTCAGAAAGAATGGAATGCCATTGCGAAAGAGCGGGGCGTGGGGCTTTCTGATTCTTTTAAATATGAAATTTGTGGCACCAGTGGCGAGGCCATGAACCGGGTCATTGAGGCCCACTATGGCGTTCCCGATGGCAACGAAATCCAGTGGGAATGCAAAAAGCGGGTGGCGGCAGCGCTGCAGCAGCAGGTACCGCTCAAACCGGGGTGTAAGGAAATTTTGGACTATTTCTATAAGAAACACATCCCCATGGCTATCGGAAGCAGCAGCCGAAAGGAGCTGATTGAAAGCAATTTAAAAATCAGCGGTTGTCAGAAATATTTCCAAGCCATCGCCAGTGGTGATGAAATCGAGCACGGCAAACCGGCACCGGATATTTTCCTCCTGGCTGCTGAGCGACTAGGAGTGGATCCCAAAGACTGCTACGTCTTTGAAGACAGCCCCAACGGCATCCGCGCCGCCTACGCTGCCGGCATGAAACCCATCCTCGTGCCAGACCTCATGCCGGTCACTGACGAGATACGGGGGATGTGCGTGTGCATTTGTGATACACTGTTAGATGCTATAGAAAAATATGATAAATAAAAGGTTATTATTGTGCTGCTTTCTGTATCTCACATAGAAGTGATTTCATAGGAGCTAAAGTTAAAAGGGTTATAAAAAGGTTATGAGGATACCGTTTACGCATAACCTTTTATAACCTTCATAACCTCGTCACTTGCGATAACAGGAAATGTTTCACAAAAGAAATTGGCAGAATAATAACCTTTAGAGACATGTTTCCCGTGAAACATGACACCAACCATAAAAGGAGAAAAACATGAAACCATCAGATATCCCGCAGATCATTGCAAAAGAATTATCCATCCGTCCCCACCAGGTAGAGAAAACTATAGAGCTGTTGGACGGGGGAAATACGGTGCCTTTTATTGCCCGGTACCGTAAAGAAGTGACCGGGTCTTTGATCGATGAACAGATTCGTACCATTGAAGAACGGCTCACTTATTTGCGTAATTTCGTGAAGCGCCAGGAAGAAATTCTGACAAAAATTGATGAACAGGGAAAGCTCACTTCTGCTTTAAAAACAAAAATTGAACAGGCCCAGAAGTTACAGGAATTGGAAGATTTGTACTTGCCATACAAACAGAAACGGGCCACCCGGGCGTCCAAAGCGAAAGAAAAAGGATTGGAACCGCTGGCCAAGGCCATGATGGACCAGAAAGAAAAAAGCGGCAGTGTGATTTTGCTGGCAAAGAAATTTATCAACAAAGAAAAAGGCGTTGCCACTGCGGAAGAAGCCTTGGAAGGGGCGCGGGATATTTGTGCTGAAGCCATCATGGAAGATGCAGGACTTCGCCAGACCATGCGAGAAAAAATTTGGAAACGGGCCAAAGTGCAGACCGAATTGGTGAAAACCGCTGAAGGGGCAGACCGGTTTGAAATGTATGACGATCGAGAAGAACCGGTTTGCCACATGCCGTCCCATCGCGTGCTGGCCGTGGACCGCGGCGAAAAATTGGGGTGTCTCAAAGTTCGTGTGGACTATGACACAGACGACGCAGTGGAATGGATTTTCCGGCGGGTCTACAAAGGACCGTCTATTTTCAAGGACGAACTCCATGCGGCCGTAGAAGATGGGTACAAACGACTCCTATTTCCTGCCCTGGAACGAGAAGTGCGGAACCGCCTCACCGAAGAGGCAGAAAAACAGGCCATCCATATTTTCGGCGTCAATCTGAAACAGCTGCTCCTCCAGCCGCCGCTGACAGGTTACACCGTCATGGGCCTCGACCCGGGCTATCGCACTGGCTGTAAAATGGCCGTGGTGGATGCCACCGGCCGCGTCATTGATCATGGGGTGCTGCAGGTGACGAAAAGTGAAGGGGAAAAACTGGCATCGGAAAAGAAAGTGCTGTCCCTCATTCGCAAACACCACGTGACCCTGATTTCCATTGGCAATGGCACCGCTTCTTACGAAACGGAACAATTCGCCGCCGGTCTCATTCAGAAATACAATCTGTCTGACGTGCACTACCTCATCACCAGCGAAGCCGGCGCGTCGGTGTACTCGGCATCCAAACTGGCCAAAGAAGAACTGCCCGAATACGACGTGACCATTCGCGGTGCCGTGTCCATTGCCCGCCGCGTGCAGGACGCGTTGGCGGAATTGGTAAAAATCGATCCGAAAGCCATCGGTGTCGGCCAGTACCAGCACGACGTGAACCAGAAAGAACTGGCTGCGGCGCTGGATGCGGTGATTGAATCGGTGGTGAACCACGTAGGCGTGGACCTCAACACCGCCAGCCCATCGCTGCTCTCCCACATCGCTGGCATCAGCAGCGCCGTGGCGAAAAATATCGTAGCCTACCGAAACGAAAACGGCTCCTTTGCCAACCGCCGTCAGCTTCTCAAAGTGGCCTGTCTGGGCCCGTCGGCCTACACCCAGTGTGCCGGTTTCCTCCGCATTCGAGGCGGGAAAAATCCTTTCGACAACACCTCCATCCATCCCGAATCCTACGACCTGGCAAAACAGATCCTGGCCCATTTCGGTATGACAGAGAAAGACTTAGGAAATAAGAAATCCTTGGAAGCTTTAGCAATCAAACGTCCTTTGATTGACGAAAAGAAACTGGCTGAAACCCTTCACGCCGGCCTTCCCACCGTCCACGATATCCTGGACGCCCTGGTCAGTCCCGGCCGAGATCCCAGAAGCGACCTGCCACTCCCCATGACCCGCCAGAGCCTCACCGATTTGTCGGAGCTCAAAGTGGGCACCATTTTGAAAGGCACCGTCAGAAATATCACCGACTTCGGCGCCTTCGTAGACATCGGCCTCCATGACGACGGTCTGGTTCACGTGTCCGAAATGGCAAAGCAACGAGTGAAACACCCCACCGACGTAGTCTCCGTAGGAGACATTGTGGACGTCATGGTCATCAGCGTGGACGAAAAACGAAATCGCATTGGACTGTCCATGAAGAGAGTCGAGAAAGAATAGAGGCAGGTTTCACGGGAAACGGAAAAGGCAGTGAGAAGTTAGAAGTGAGAAGTTAGAAATGGTGGAAGGGGCGCACAATTCATATAGCGCCCCAATACCCCTTTTATATATTTTTGCTCCGATTGGTGTCATGTTTCACGTGAAACATTGGTTGAAAGGTTATGATTCTGCTGATTCCTTATGACTAACATGGAGCGGATTTTATAGTAGACAAGGTTAAAAAGGGTTATAAAAGGTTATAGGAAACTACGGAATCATAACCTTTTATAACCCTTTTAACCTGCTACTATGCGGTTTGGTTGCGATGTAGATCTGTGGAAACGGGTAGAATAATAACCTGTAGAGCAATGTTTCCCGTGAAACATTTTCTTGCCTCTACTGAAAAATAGTGCTATCATAAAGGTGCATAAGGATGTAAGAAATCATGGTGCACAAAAGAACGAACCCCTAGAAGATCCGCAATATCTTCTAGGGGTTCTTCTTGTTCAAAGCACAAGCGCGCTTAGGCTTATCACGACCTGCGTAAACTATCGGTCAAACCATTTGCAGAGATAGTAAGATACTATACTCGCCGCAACCGAGATTAAAAAGGATGTAAAAATATCTTGCATGTTCATGGTACACCTCCTTCTGTCACGATTTCCGTGAGAGGAGTGCAGTGTGACAGGCTTATTATAGCATGATTTTCTATAATGTTTCACGTGAAACAAAAAAGCAGTGAGAAGTTAGGAGTGAGAAGTTAGAAATGGTGGAAGGGGCGCACAATTCATATAGCGCCCCAATACCCCCTTTTATATATTTTTTGCTCCGATTAATGTCATGTTTCCCATGAAACATTGGTTGAAAGGTTATGATTCTACTGATTCCTTATGACTAACATGGAACGGATTTCATAGAGGCAAGGTTAAAAGGGTTATAAAGGGTTATGTGATTCCGTATTTCACATAACCCTTTATAACCCTTTGTCTGTCGCATGCATGATATGTGAAATTGAAGGAATCATAGAGTATAACCTGCCCGAAGGGTTAACCTTTACCGTCATGTTTCACGTGAAACATTTTTCAAGAAAGTGAGTCCGTGCTAATGGCATAACCTTTTTATAACCTTTTTAACCCTGCCACTTTCCTGTATGATTCTATGTTAGAAATAGTAAGCAGCAGAATTATACCCTTTATAGACCATGTTTCACGTGAAACATGTCTCTATTGGTTTTACAAAAAAGCTATGCAAACGATTTTCGCCATGCTATAATACAAGTCACATATTATTAAGGAGTCCAAAGCCGGACGGAAATAGCGAGAGCTGTTTTCGTGCGGCTTTTTGTGTAGGCGAGACAGGTTGCTCAGGCAACTCAAGTGGCTCAGGTTTCTCCGGTTATAGTGATGAATACGGTACAAGTCACCATAACCTGAGAAACTTTAGAAACTTGAGTGACCTGAGCAACCTGTTCAAAGGAGAACGGACTATGAAGAAGTGGAGAGATTTGCCGGAGGCGCAGGGGTTGTATGATCCCCGGAATGAACATGATGCATGTGGGATTGGATTTGTGGCTCACATCAAAGGGAAGCGGTCCTATAGCATCGTCGATGATGCATTGAAGATTTTGGAAAATCTGAAGCATCGCGGCGGGGAAGGAGCGGACCAGAAGAGCGGCGATGGGGCTGGGATTTTGACACAGATTCCTCATGAATTTTTCCGCCGGGAATGTGAAGTCTTGGGATTTCATTTGCCGCCGGAAGGGGAGTACGGAGTGGGTATGATTTTTGCCCATCGGTATGAAGCGTTCCGGAAGAAGCAGATGGCCCTGTTTGAAGAGATTGTGAAAGAGGAAGGACAGACCATTTTGGGATGGCGCGAGGTGCCGATTGACGAAAGTCTCATCGGTGAAGCGGCTCGTTCTATTCGTCCTCGTTTCTTACAGGTGTTTATTGGAAAAAATCCAGCCATCAAGGATCGGATGGATTTTGAACGGAAATTGTATATCATCCGCCGGTTGGCAGAGAAAAAAATCATTCCCCTGTCGGAAGGGATGGGCACTGATTTCTACATTGCCAGTCTATCGTCCCATACCATTGTGTACAAAGGGATGTTGACGTCCCTGCAGCTTCGTCATTTCTACTTGGATTTGTCAGACTTGGATTTCAAAACCGCCATGGCCATGGTCCATTCTCGGTTTTCCACCAATACCTTCCCCAGCTGGGCCCGGGCCCATCCGAATCGGTACATTGTGCACAACGGGGAAATCAATACCATTCGAGGAAATATTAACTGGCTGAACGCTAGGGAGAGCAAGTCTCGTCCGTCCAATTATCCGGAACTGGCGAAGGTATTTCCTGTGGTGGATGACACTGGCAGCGATTCGGCCATGTTTGATAACTGCTTGGAATACATCCATATGGCGGGGCACTCTTTGGCTCATGCCATGATGGTGATGATTCCGGAACCTTGGGAAAAAGATCCGTCCATGGACGAGGAGAAGAAGGCTTTTTATAAATACCACAATTTCATGATGGAACCGTGGGATGGTCCGGCGGCGATGTGTTTCTGCGATGGGGTGTCCATTGGGGGCATGCTGGATCGCAATGGGCTTCGTCCGGCCCGGTACTACGTGATGAAAGACGAACGGGTCATTTTGAGTTCCGAAGTGGGCGCTGTGCCGGTGAACCAGGCGGACGTGCTATACAAGGGGCGGCTGGAACCGGGAAAGATTTTCCTGGTCGATACGGCCCAGCAGCGCATTATTGGTGACGAGGAAATCAAGCACACCATGGCGAAGGCCCATCCGTACAGCCAGTGGTGCCAGGAACACATCCTGGACTTGAAGGACTTAGTGAAGGATGATACGGAACCGGTGGTGCCGGAGACCCTTTTGGAAGAGCAGAAAAATTTCGGCTACACCGTAGAAGATTTGCGGGATATTTTGACCCCTATGGCGGAGACGGGAAAAGAACCGATTGGCGCCATGGGGATGGATTCGCCTCTCCCGGTGCTGTCGGAAAAGCCGCAGCTGTTGTACGATTATTTCCAACAGAACTTCGCCCAGGTGACGAACCCACCAATCGATGGGGTGCGAGAAAAAATCGTCACGTCCTCGACGGTGTTTGTGGGGAATATGGCGAACATCATGGACCCGGATGAAAAAGGCACGGCGGCTCTCTCCATTGACCGGCCGATTATCACCAACCAGGAAATGGACATCATCAAAGGATTGCATACGCCGCAGCTGAAATC
The DNA here is from genome assembly GCA_002297935.1 of Dialister sp. UBA734. GTDB lineage: Bacteria > Bacillota > Negativicutes > Veillonellales > Dialisteraceae > Dialister. Next base: position 5,602 of record DBLC01000168.1, on the reverse strand, counting down.
GGTGGTGCTGTCTCTGCTCTATCCGGCGGCTGGGGGCGGACGGGCCATGGAGAAGGCGCTGGATCAGTTATTTGCCAAAGCGTTGGATTTGGTGCAGCAAGGAAATAACATTCTCATCCTGTCGGACCGGGGTGTCAGCAAAGACCAGGCGGCCATTCCGGCCCTCTTGGCGTCCGCTGGGCTGCATCATTATTTAATCAAAGCCAAAGTGCGTCCCGATGTGGGCATCATTTTGGAATCCGGGGAACCTAGGGAAATTCATCACTTTGCGACTCTCATCGGTTTCGGTGTCACCGCGGTCAATCCGTACTTGGCGTTGGAAACGGTCACTGATTTGGCGCAGAAGAACAAACTTCACGGGAAGTCTGTGAAAGAAGCGGAGCACAATTATCTCACCGCTGCAGTCAATGGCCTCTTAGGTGTCATGAGCAAAATGGGGATTTCCACCGTGAAGAGTTACCACGGGGCGCAAATCTTTGAAGCGGTGGGTATCGGGAAAGAAGTGGCAGAGAAATATTTCGGCCATATCACGTCCCCCATCGGCGGCATTGGTCTCAAAGAAATTGCCCACGAGACGGAACTCCGTCATGAAGCGGCCTATGGAAATACCAAAGGTCTTCCGTCTGGCGATGTGTACATGTATCATCGCAATGGGGACGAACCGCACATCTTGACGCCGGAAGCCATTCGTCTCCTGCAGCGGGCTTGCCGCACTGGCAGTTATGAAGTGTACAAAGAATACGCGAAGAAAATCAATGAGCCGTTGATTCGTCTCCGGGATTTGTTGGATTTCAATTATCCCGCTGGCTGCAGCATCCCCATCGAAGAAGTGGAAAGCGTGGATTCCATTGTACATCATTTCCGCACCGGTGCTATGAGTTATGGGGCCCTCAGCAAGGAAGCTCACGAATGTATCGCCAAAGCCATGAATGCGTTGGGGAGCCGCAGCAACACCGGCGAAGGTGGGGAAGATGCCGAACGATTCCTGCCGCAGCCGGACGGCAGCAGCGTCAACGATGAAATCAAGCAGGTATCCACCGCCCGCTTCGGCGTGACAGGCAATTATCTCATTCACGGCAGTGAAATTCAAATCAAATGTGCCCAGGGGGCCAAACCGGGCGAAGGGGGCCATTTGCCGGGTAGCAAAGTGGATCCGGCCATCGGCAAGACCCGTCACTCCACCCCAGGGGTGGCATTGATTTCGCCGCCGCCTCATCATGATGTATACTCTATCGAAGATTTGGCGGAATTGGTTTTTGATTTGAAAAATGCAAACCATAACGCAGAAATCAATGTGAAGCTCACTGCCGGCAACGGTGTGGGTACCATTGCCGCCGGGGTGGTGAAAGCGAAAGCGGACGGCATCACCATCAGTGGTTACGATGGCGGCACCGGTGCCTCGCCTAGGACCAGTATGCGCCACGCGGGGCTTCCCTGGGAATTGGGCTTGTCGGAAGTGCAGCAGGTGCTGCTGCTGAATCAGTTGCGTGACCGGGTGAAGCTCGAAGCAGATGGCAAAATGCTGACCGGCCGCGATGTGGCTATTGCGGCTCTCTTGGGGGCCGAACTGTTCAGCTTCTGCACCGGACCGCTGATTGCGCTGGGATGTCAGATGTTCCGGGTGTGCAATAAAAATACATGCCCCTTCGGTATTTGTACCCAAGATGAAAAACTGCGGAAGCGCTTTGCTGGCAAACCGGAATATGTGATGAACTTCATGCGTTTTGTGGCCGAAGATTTACGAGAAATCATGGCCCACTTGGGATTCCGCAAATTGGAAGATATGGTGGGACGAAGCGACAGGCTCACCCAGAAAAGTTTCACGGGAAACAAAAAGGCCGATACCCTGTCTCTCGATGCGATTCTCTTCCGCCCCTATACAGATATTTCCGTAGGTCACCGGTTCATGAAAGCCCAGGACCACGAAATGGAAAAGACCATGGACATGGCAAAACTGGTGCGGATGTGCAAGCCCGCTTTGGAAGACGCGAAAAAAGTCAGAGCGAAACTGTTCATCAAAAACACTGACCGCGTCACTGGTACTCTCTTAGGCAGTGAAATTTCTCGCCGCTACGGCGAAGAAGGACTGCCGGAAGATACTATTTCTATTTCCTTTGTGGGCTCCGCCGGTCAAAGCTTCGGTGCCTTCATCCCGAAAGGACTGACGCTGACCCTGGAAGGGGACGCCAATGACTATACTGGCAAAGGACTTTCCGGTGGGAAAATCATCATCTTGCCGCCGAAAGAAGCCACTTTCAAAGCAGAAGACAATGTGATCATCGGCAACGTGGCCTTCTTCGGGGCTACCTCTGGCGAAGCCTTTGTTTCCGGCAAGGCAGGCGAACGATTCTGCGTCAGAAATAGTGGTGCCACCGTGGTGGTCGAAGGAGTCGGCAACCACGGCTGCGAATACATGACCGGTGGGACCGTAGTCATTCTGGGGGAAACCGGAAAGAACTTCGGCGCCGGCATGTCCGGTGGGGTGGCCTACGTGCTGGACCTGGATGAAAAACGGTGCAACACCGAATTGATTCATCTGACCGACATCGAAAAGGACAGCGAAAAAGAAACCCTTCGCCATCTCATCGAAACCCACTACCTGGCGACCCATAGCCGCAAAGCCGAAGCCATCCTGGCTCGTTGGAGCGCCTACGCCCCGCGGTTCACCAAAGTGATTCCGAAAGAATACGAAGCCATGGAGTCGGCAATCGAAAAAGCCATGTCCGGCGGGGCAAGTCGGGAAGAAGCCGTGCGGCTGGCTTATGAGAAGAAATTTGGGAAGAAGTGACTGGTAGACTGGTGACTAGTAACTGGGATGTTTTTTCCCTTATTTACTAGTCACTGACTTCCATGTTTCACGGGAAACGACTCGGAAGGGTTATAATTCTGCTGCTTCCATTGTTTAACAATTCTGTGATTTCATAGACGACAGGGGTATGAAGGGGTATAAAAGGTTATGCCGTTTGCAATGAACAACTTTTGCGGTGTTTCACGTGAAACGTGGCTCTAAAAGGGTATGATTTTGCTGATTTCTTGGATCTAACATATTGTTGATTTCATAGACGACAGGGGTATAAAGGGTTATGAAAGGTTATGGGAATACGGGAATCACATAACCTTTTATAACCCTTTTAACTTTGATTGTAAGCCGTATAGGTACTATGTTTGAAATAGAAATCAGTAGAATCATAACCTTTACAGAGATGTTTCATGTGAAACATGACTCTTGTCTCAGGATGGAAATAGTGGTACTATATAGACAGTTAAGAATGTGGTAAGAACCATGGTACACAAAAGAACGAACCCCATGAAGATGTGCGAGATCTTCATGGGGTTCTTCTTGTTTAAAGCACAAGCGCGCTTAGGCTTATCACGAACTGCGTGCATCAACGATCAAGCCATTTGCAGAGGTAGTACGCAACTACGCTCGCCGCAACCGATATTAAGAATGTAATAAGAATGTTTTCCATAGTACACCTCCTTCTGTCACGATTTCCGTGTGAGGAGTGCAGTGTGACGGAAGTATTATAGCATGATATAGCGTCATGTTTCACGTGAAACATTGTTATAAAAGGTTATTATTCTGCTGAGTTCTTCTGTGAAACATTTCCTACTATCGCCAGTGATAGGGTTAAAAAGGTTATAAAAGGTTATGAGATAACCATATCCCCATAACCTTTATAATCCTTTATAACCCTTTTTAACCTTGTCGTCTATGAAATCATTTCCATGTTAGACAATGAAAGAAGCAGAATAATAACCCTTCAGCAATCATGTTTCCCGTGAAACATTCCTCTATCCGCTTTATATCCTAATCCCTAGGGCCTAGCTACTAATCCCCAGTCACTAGTCACCAGTCACTAGTCACCAAAAAGAAAAGCTGTCATCTCCATAACGATGACAGCTTTTAAAATAATTTCTTCAGTTTAGCAAACAATCCGGATTTCGGTTTTTCTTCTTTTTTCACTTCTTTGGTCACCGGTGGTGTTATTTCCACTTTCTGCTGCTTTGGAAAGGCGCCTTCGCTGGGACGGAAGGGGGGCGGAGCGGTGAAGGTGGGCATACGGAGCACCGGCGGGGCCATGATTTTCGGTTTGACCGCAGCCGCTCTGGGATGGCGGGGACGGGCTTCGCTTCGGCCGTAGGGCACGTAGTGGTAGGCTTTCGACGAAGGATCCGGCACATTTTTATCGCAAATGTACTTGGTGCCATTGAAATCGATGCCCCGCAGTCGTTCCAGCAGCATAGATGCCATCACTTGGGGGGAGAAATACGAGAACGGCAGCGATGGAGCCATACGAGCAATGGAGGAGAGGAAGGATCCTTTCACATCGTCCATGGACATATGGAGCCCTTTCCGGAGTTCATCCATGAGGAGAATCATGCCCTTTTGGGTAGGAAATAGATTTTCATAGGGCACCAGGTTGTTCTTATTTCCCATGCCGGACATATCCATGAAGAATACCAGGTACAAGTAGGGCAGGGCATAATCGTTGTGTTTGATGCGGATGTAGAAATTGGCCACCGTGTAATACATATTTCTCAGTTTCGACCATTCGCCGGCCATGGTGTAAATGGCGATCTTCTGCTGGAATGCCCGATAAAGAATGGCGCGGGCGGTGTACGATTCGCCGCGGGCTGCCAGGGCATTTTGGGATTCGCCGATTTCCCCTTCGGTGAGGCCGTAATTTTCCCGCACGTTCAGCACGTAAGCCATGCGATGACCGATTTCCGCTTGCCCTTCTTTGGTAAGCACGTAGATTTTCGGTACTCCGTGGGCGTAGTCCTTTTCTGGAATTTTCGCGATGACCCGGCCCACCAATTCTGCATGGGTCCCTTCGCCGGACAGGTCATAGCGAGCCAGGAAATCAGACAACGCTTTATCGGGCAGGAGAGAAACCGTTTCTTGGGGCTTGCTGGCCCGGATCCAGCCTTCCGCCATCAGCGTGTCGATGCGGCTGTTGGCGTCCTCGCCGTAAATATTGTATTTGTAAGGCGGCACTTTGTGGTGCAGCGGCTTTCCGTCAAAATAGTCCAAAAGCAAAATGTCTTTGATGGATAGACCCATGGTGGTTGGTTTCCCTCCTTTCTGTTTTGAATGCGTAGTGCGTAGTGCGTAATGGTGGTGCGGCGGCACAATTCATAAAGCCGCCGAAATATATTATGGTGACTGGTGACTCGTGACTAGTAGCTAGGCCCTAGGGATTAGGCATGCTATGTTTCACGTGAAACATAGCTGATTTTATTTCTGAATCCTTGGTCACTGTAACCCCATTTTTCCATCCTTTAGTATAATACAAAAAGGTTATTTTAGGATAGAGGGAAAAGGGGATTGTTATGTGGTGATACAGGTAATTGAAATAGGAAATGATTTCTATTGTGACCAAGGTTCTGAAGGTTCTCGCATGTGCCAATAGACGCGGGTAATGATGTTAAGTTAAGCGAAATATGTAATGATTCTTTTCGTGACGAAGTTTCTCAGGTGGCTCAGGACTCAGAGGTTTCTCAGTCTTCCCGAATGAGATGATAACGCCAGCGTCTATCGGAACATGCGAAGAACCTGAGCAACCTCAGCCACTTGAGAAACCTGAGTAACCTGTAT
>DBLC01000074.1:2122-9107 GCA_002297935.1 Dialister sp. UBA734 | reverse complement strand
CTCGAAATGGCGTCTCACTATATCCCTGCGTCGCTTCGCTCCTAGCGATATAGTTCGCTTGCACACCTCAGCCTTCGGCAGCTCCCCCCCGACAGGGGAGCCAAGACGCTGGATGTGATTCCGCTGGTGTCATGTTTCACGGGAAACATGACTCTGACGAGAGAAGCACTAGCGTCTTATCTCCCCCGCCGGGGGAGAATTAAAGAGGGGGAGGCAGTAGCGGTATACTTCGCTATGAACATATCCAGCGTACTCGGTGCTATCCGCTCCTCACGGTAAAATGGATAGTGTTTTGCATTTACCGCTAGGAGCGGGTAGCACCGAGTGGGATGTGAGAAACATTGCATTTTATGCCGCTAGAGGTGCCCCCTTTGGTAGCCAAGGCTACCACCTTCCCCCCGAAGGGGGGACTAAATAAGGTGTAAACTTACTGACACGGGAAACAAAAACGCCCCGATGGTATCCGGGAGGACATCATCGGGGCGGGGGTGTTTTGGTGACTGTTGACGGTTCACAGTTAACAGTTTACCGTCAACAGTTAACCGTTAACCAAATATTAGAACTGGAACTGCAGGCCCACTTCAAAGTTGCGGCCCTGAGCGGAGTACCAAGTGTCTTCTGGTCCATAAGAAGAACCAACATCTGTATAGAACTGATCAAAGATATTGTTCAATCTAGCAAAGAGAGTGGCTTCCTTGGCGAACTGGTAGTTGGCAGCCAAATCCCATACCCAATAGTTGGCATAGTTATTCATTACGGTATTCTTTTTACCATAACGATTCATGACGCCACGACCAGACAAATTAGCATTAAATTTATCTGTTTGATATCCCACATTGAGATTTAATGTACTTTCGGGTAAATAGCCATTTATGTTAATGTTTTGATCTGGTTCGTGCGTACTAGAAAGTTTTGATATATGGAGATAAGAATAGCCAATGCCTGCATTCCAATGTTGAGAAATTTCTTTATTTAGAGTGAGACTGAAACCGTTGATATTGGCTTTTCCTCCGTTAAAATAGTGGTAATTATTATAGTGTTCATCACTATCACCCGTTATAATGTTTTTAGCATGGGTATGGAAAATATTAAAAGTACCAGTTAAAGTATTGCTGAATTGGTGATTAATACCAAATTCAATCGTATTACCTTCTTGTGGCTTTAAATTTGGGTTACCTACTGGTGTATCACCATATCCTATATATGGACCTGCGTATAATTGATACATATTAGGAGCTACAAAAAAGGTTTTGTAGTTTACATAGTAGTTGGTATTTTCGTTTTGCTTGAATCCAATAGACAGACTTGGAGAGGCATGGGTACCAAATTCAGAGTGATGATCTATACGAACACCAGGAGTGATATTCCATTGATTGTTTAAATCAATTTTATCTTGGAGATAAAAAGCAAGATTATTTACGTGTTTCCCCATGACAGAGTGACCAGTATCATCAAGAGCGTATGGAATTTCATCTTTATACCAGTCAAAACCACCAGTTATAGTTTGGTTGCCCATTGCATAAGTAACCTGATCAGAAATTCCTGTGGTTTTCATTTTCATTGCCCAGTTCATGTCGGGGGTATTGTCAAGTGCGGTCTTATTACGATAAATAGAAAACTGATTGGTTATATGATCGGACAATTTAGCTTGATACTGAAGACTGATAGAATCATTATTCTTTGTACCTGAGGAAGGGGTTTTAGTATTACTTCCATAACTTGGCATGGTGTAATCAGATTTATACTTTTCGTAATTCAAAATGACATTAGAGTCATTGCCCAAGTCATAACCCAATTTAACATTATAGTGTTCTGCATTGAGGTGATTGATGACTTTACGTCCCCAACCATCTTTATATTCTCCCTGCAGCTCTTTGCCAGCTTCTACATTCCAAAAGACTTGCCCTTCTTTGCCTTCATTGTAAAGGGTGTATTTTTCTTTATCTGCATTGCCGAAGGAAGTACGAAAGGTGGTTCTGACGCCATCTTCTTTTGCTTTCTTGGTGATAATATTGATGACACCACCCTGGGCATCGGAACCATAAAGAGTGGAAGCAGAGCCTTTTAGCACCTCAATATGGTCGATAGAATCCATAGCGACCATATCACTAATGTTACTGTTGGAAAAAGTATTACCATTGGTATTTTTTCTAATACCGTCTACGAGAATTACAACATTATTGGACCCATTGATGTAAACTGCATCACTATTATAACCTTGACTACCTGCACCATGGTTGTCGATAAATACACCAGGTACATTTTTAATAGCCTGGTCTACATCATTATAATGTCTTTCTTCAATTTCTTTAGAAGTCACTACGGACACATTGGCGTTGGTGTCGATCTGTTTTTCTGGGGTACGGTTGGCGGTGACGACGATGGCGTCCAGGGAATAGACTGGCATTTCTTCTGCGGACACACTAAAAGCGCCTCCTGTGAGGGCCAGTGCGGCCAAGGACGCGGTGATGATTTTCTTATTCATGATTGTTCCTCCCTTGTTTCTGAGACAGGTTGCTCAGGTTGCTCAGGGTTCTCAAGTTTCTCAGGTTTTAGCACCGCTTGCGATAGCGTCTATGGGCGCTGCATTCGTGTACTGCTGGGATTGGTGTTCAGGATTAGAATGATATTTCCTAATCCCTAGGGCCTAGCTACTAATCCCTGTTTTTAAAACCTGAGCGACCTGAGCCACTTGAGTTACCTGTCATAAAACATACGAATCACCTGCCAGGGGCGTGGTATACATCGTACCAGGGGCGGCCTGCAGGTGCGGGACGGTTCTCGGTGAGCGGTATGGTGCTTCATTGGTATTTCATTGCAGCTTCTTATAGTGAGGAGTTAGGAGTGAGGAGTTAGGAGTGGTGGTGCGGCGCATCAAAATTATAGGGCGCCGCGAGTTTTTATATAAAGAAAGAGATGCATGTTTCACGTGAAACGCAGCAGGGTGTTTTCTAAAATATAAAAAGGGGTATTGGGGCGCTTTAGAAGTTGTGCGCCCCTTCCTTCACTCCTCACTCCTAATTCCTCACTCCTCACTATGAAGAGAAGGAAATCGACCAGTGAGTATCATAGGGTCACTAAAAACTGTCCAAAAGATTCAGGGAGGCAGTTCTTCTGACTGGGAGTCATGACATTTCTTCGTCTTCCCGGAGGGTTCCAGTGACGTAGGGGAAACGCTGATGGAATCAGTATTTCCTTAGAAGAAACGCTCGTCGTTACAGCGGCGGGACCGTGACGGAATGGAAATCGTGGGAGTTGGGGTTTCTTCATTTCAGATGTTATACGTGGATATAGTGCGTAGTGCGTAATGCGAAGTGTGTAGTGGTGGAAGGGGCGCACAAAATTTGGAAGCGCCCCAATACCCTTTTTTATTATAAAATTTGCGGTGCTATATGAATTGTGCACCGCTACCATCATTACGCATTACGCACTTCGCATTACGCATTGTATCTTATCGCGTATTAGAAATGTGAGAGAACGAACGTCTCATCGGTTTTTCACCGTGCTTCTCTTTTCACTTTTGGATGGGGATCCAAAAGACCTTTCCTGAATGTGTTATAGGGCTTACATGGTCTATTATACATGAAAATTAGAAAATTGGAAACAAAAATTTAAATATTTTCAAAAATAGTTCAAAATTTCTTTTTATTTTATGCTATGATAGGAGTAATGTAAGATGGTTGGTGTTATGTTTCATGGGAAACAAATAGGAAAGGGTATGATTCTGCTGATTCCATTTTCTTACATAGCATATATACAGCTAGTGACAAGGTTAAAAAGGGTTATAAAGGGTTATAAAGGTTATGGGACTTATGTTAGTATCATAACCTTGTATACCCTTCTTAACCTTTAGGTAAGCGGTATCATTTATATTCGAAGGGTAAGGACATGGCAGAATAATAACCTATAGAGACATGTTTCACGTGAAACGTGACTCCTGCGGGAAATGCTGTAGCGTCTACCCTCTTCCTTTGGAAGGGGGGCAGGGGGGATAGCTCGCAGTAGCGGGATATATCGGAATGAAAAACATAGCGGTGCAGGCGTCCTGCGATGGCGGCTTGTTCAACAACTCTTCTTCGTCGACCTATCCCCGGCCCGCAAGCGGGCCTGCCCCTTCCTGAGGAAGGGGCTCTTTTGGAGGAGATGGTTCGGCTGGTGTCGTGTTTCACGGGAAACGTGGGGATAAAGGTTATTCTCCATGTACAGGATTATCTAACAGATGGATGAACTTTCTGCTTGCAAGGTTACTATTGTGCAGCTATTATTTGTGGTACAAGTATTTTATTCCAAAGAGAAAGGGTTATAAAAGGTTATGAGGAAAACGATATTTCCATAACCCTGTATAACCTATTTAACCTTGTTGCTAGCGATAGAATGAGAATGTTTTACAGGAGAAATCAGCAGAATAATAACCTGTAGTTAAAAACCAATATATTTCCATAGAAAGGAATATCCTATGTATTCATATATCAAAGCAGGTCTTTGTGTGGCTATGCTCGCAGTCAGTGCGACGGTTCTTTCTGGCTGCGGGATGAAGTCGGTCAGTTCTACCGCCACGGGGGAGAGTTATACCGTGGTGGATGCGACGGGGAAGGAAGTGAAGATTCCGGGGAAGCCGCACCGGATTTTGGGGAATTCCGCGTCTATTGATACCATGCTTTTGGGTGTGGTGACGCCGGACCATCTGGTGGGGGCCACCGAGGCGGACCGGGATCCGGCTATTTCTTATATCGCCGAGGAGACGAAGGATATCCAGATGACGGTGCCCCTGGCGGGGCTTTCTATGGAGCAGGTGACCCAGGCGCGGCCGGATCTCATCGTGGCGTCTACGTATACCAGCGGAAATGAAATCCTGATGTACAAGAATCTGGGGATTCCGGTGGTGGTCATCGATGGGCCGCGGTCGATTCAGCAGGTGAAGGATGATGTGCGTATCATCGCTGCCGCCGTGGGCGAGAAGGAACGGGGCGAGAATGTGGTGAAGGAAATGGATCGCCATCTGGCCGAGGTGGATGAGGTGCTGGGAAAACGGACGGACAAGAAGCCCACCGTATTTCTAGTGTCCCAAATGACGCGGTACGGCGGACCGGGGTCGATGTTTCATGAACTCTTAACCCGGGCGCGGCTGGAGAATGCCATCGCCAAGGCCGGCGGGGCCAATGGGCAGGCTATTTCGCCGGAGCTGATTGTGAAGGTGGACCCGGATATGCTTTTCGTCTCTACGGACCGGGATTCCGATACCACGGGGGCAGGGAAATATCGGGATGATTTCCTGGCCAATCCGGCGATTTCTCACATGCGGGCGGCCCAGCATATCGTGCCCATCGAGGACCGGTATATTTACGCGGCGTCGCAGAATTGCGTCTACGCCGTGAAGGCCTTGGCCAATGCGGGGTATGGCCCGCTCTTCGATTTGAGCGAGGAGAAACAGATTAAAGGATATTGAATCGGGAAACAGATAGAGTCATGTTTCACGTGAAACGTGAGAAGCAGTGCGTAGTGAGGAGTGCGTAGTGCGTAGTGCGTAATGGTGGAAGGGGCGCAACAAAATTTGGAAGCGCCCCAATACCCTTTTTATATAAAAAGCGGTAAGCATGCTAATTATAGGTATCAATCAGCATGCTTACCGTTTTTATTATATATTTTGCGGCGCTATATCATTTGATGCGCCGCCACCATCATTACGCACCACGCACTATGCATTACGCACTGCTTTTTCGACTTCCCGTCAATTTCTGATAAACTTTTGTTAAATTTTTTGGTATAATAAATCGATGAAAGAATCGTAGCTTGTTTAGTTAGAAGTGAGAAGTTAGAAGTGAGAAATGGTGGTGCGGTGCACAAAATTTGAAAGCACCGCAAAGTTTTATATAAGGGGCATAGGGGCGCTTTATGAATTGTGCGCCCCATCCACCATTACGCACTACGCACTTCGCATTACGCACTATTTCAGAAAAAGAAGTAATACCTACACTATGTACCAAGGAGATTTGAGTATGACAGAAGTGGAAAAGCAAATCCAATTGACTGCGGAGGCGGCGATGCGGGAGAAGCCTGCGGCGCGGGTGCTGCCGATCGTGGTGGATGGAGAGAAATATTGGATCAAACGGAAGATGGGAAATGGCCGGGGCAAGCTGGTGAAGTATTCCGTGGAGAAGGAGTTTTATTACGAAATCGCCCGCATGACCATCGCGGGGAAGAATTGCCCGGACCTGGTGCCGGAGATGGTGCTGCTGAAACCGGATTACATGGTGACCTGCGATGGGGGAGATAATATCAAGTCCTGGCTCGATAAGGATATTTCCGAAGAAGAAAAAGAAATTCTGCTGGAACGAGCTGGGGCGTCTTTGGCGACCTTGCATGAACACGATATCGTCCACGGCCGGCCGGCGCTTCGGGATATCACCTGGAACGGGGAGAAATTGGCGTTTTTGGATTGGGAAAACCGGATGTACAGCAAGGACCGGGAAGAACAGAAGGCCATCGATTTTCTGCTCTTGCTGCACGGCCTCTGCCGGGAGGATTATAAGGAGGAAGCAGCCCGGGTGCACGCCATTTGCGAAGGCTATCGGATGCACCAGGGGGAAGCGGTGTATGAACGGGCTAAAATGTTTCTCATGAAACATTCCATGGTGGGGATGATTACAGAGAAATTGGCCCCATTCCATATGGTGGATGTGGAATCGGTTCGGAAGATTTATGAACATTTGCTGGGGCGGTGAAGCTGTTATCGTCATGTTTCACGGGAAACGCTTGGCTAAAAGGTTATGATTCTGCTGCTTACTGTTTCTAACAAAGAGCATATATCGATAGAGACAAGGTTAAAAAAGGGTTATAAAGGGTTATGAAACTAACGTAAGCCTTTATAACCCTTTTAACCTTTTGATAAGCGGTATCATTTATAAATGAGTAGTAAGAACACGGCAGAATAATAACCCATAGAGTCATGTTTCACGTGAAACGTAAAAAAGCCTTCCCCAGTGGG
>DBLC01000074.1:0-2065 GCA_002297935.1 Dialister sp. UBA734 | reverse complement strand
AGGGCCTATCCCGGTAGTACATAGGAAATGAGGAAATTGGTGAATCGCGTTTTGCTATGAGATACTATCGAGAGACGCATTTTCCGGTAGTGCATGTATCACCGAGTTCGCTTGTCGTACTGCGGGAGAAGTATATCGCTAGAGCAGCCCCCTCTTGTATTCTCCCCCGGCGGGGGAGATAAATATGGTGTAAACTTATGTACACCGCTCCGCGGTCCCCCTTCTCCAGAGGAGAAGGCATCGCATTTTGCTGTGGCGTAACATAGAGAGGATGCCGTGAGCATGTTTCTTGTGAAATCGAGAAAGTAAGCAGTTAGCAGTAGATAGAAAACTGCGAACTGCCTACTGCTAACTTAAAGAACTTCCACAAAAAGGTTATGGGGAAAACGGTATTTCCATAACCTTTTATAACCCTATATAACCTTTTGATAAGCGGTATCATTTATATATGAGTAGTAAGAACACGGCAGAATAATAACCCATAGAGTCATGTTTCCCGTGAAACATTTTGACAAGCGGTACACATACATCACCTTTCTATTGCAACTCTTGAGAATGACCGCTATAATAAATCGCATAATAAAAGGTGACTGGTAGACTGGTGACTAGTGACTGGGGGCAGTATTTTCCTAGTCACGAGTCACCAGTCACGAGTCACCATATTTCTGAATCAAAAGAGGTATACATCATGAATAGCACATTTTTCCCTCATTTCACTATCGGCGTCGATGCCTATGATGCCATTCCTTCGGTTTGTTGTGATTATGGCAAGACCGCGGTCATTGTGGGCGGCAACAAGTCCCGGGCTGCTGCAGAGCCGTTGATTCGTAAGGCTTGCGAAGGGCACATCGAGATCCTGGGGAGTTTCCTCTATGGCGATGATGCCACGTTTGAAAACGCTGAGGCGTTGACGAAGATTCCGGAAATTCAGCAGGCGGATATGATTTTTGCGGTCGGCGGCGGTCGTGCCACTGATACCACCAAGTGGGCGTCCCATTTGCTGAAGAAGCCGCTGTTCACGTTCCCGACCTTGGCGTCCAACTGCGCGTCGGTCACTGCAGTGTGCATCATGTACAACCCGGACCACAGTTTCAAAGGGTCTATTTACAGAGATAGAAATGCGTACCACACGTTCATCAATACCGATATTATCGCCCATTCTCCGCGGGAATATTTCTGGGCCGGCCTGGGCGATGCGTTGGCGAAGCAGTACGAAGTGCCGTTCTCCGCGCGCGGCATGGACCTCACTTGGGTGCAGGAAACCGGCGTGAACAACGCGCAGAATGTAGCACCGGGCATTTTGAAATACGGCAAAGCCGCTCTCGAAGCGGTGGATAAGCAGGTGGTGACCGACGCTTTGGAACCAGCCATCCTGTCCATTATCGTGGCACCTGGCATGGCTTCTGTTTGCATCGAAGATGACCTAGATTCCAGCCTGGCCCATGCCATTTACAACAGCCACACCCGCACGCCCCACCAGGGCAACCATCTTCACGGCGCGGTGGTCAATTACGGCCTGCAGGTGATGCTCACCATGGATGGACAGATTGAAGAAAGAAATAAGATTTACAACTTCGCGAAATCCATCAATCTGCCCCATTGCCTGGCAGATATTGGTATCGACCCGAAACATCCGGACGAACTGGTACAGAATTGCCTTCATACCAAGGACATGCGCGTAAAGCCTTACGATATCACCTTCGATATGGTGTATCACGCTATGATGGAATTGGAAAAGTTGAATCAGTAATTTTGGTGACTGGTGACTAGTGACTCGTGACTGGGAATGTTTCACGGGAAACATTTTGTTAAAAGGTTATAATTCTGCTGGCATAGTATTTCTAACAAGGAACAGCTATGGCTGGTGACAAGGTTAAAAAGGGTTATACAAGGTTATGGGAATATCGTTTTCCTCATAACCTTGTATAACCCTTTTACCCTTTTGACAAGCCGTATTTTTTATATGTGAGTCATAAGGTCATGGCAGAGTCATAACCCATAGAATCATGTTTCACGGGAAACATGATTCTAGCGAGAAAAGCAGTAGCGTCTTGGCTCCCCTGTC
>DBLC01000007.1:13151-13341 GCA_002297935.1 Dialister sp. UBA734 | reverse complement strand
TCGAGTCCTGGTGGGCCCACCAGTAAATGATGCACATGCAGACCGTAAAGGTTTGGATGTGCTTTTTTATTGCAAAAAATTCAAAAAAATATTTTGCCATGACAAGAGATGTCCCATGTGCCTGTTATACTATATGTAAAGGCTGGTCATTACATCGCTTTCATGAAAAAGTGCGTGGTGCGTAATGCGT
>DBLC01000007.1:0-13110 GCA_002297935.1 Dialister sp. UBA734 | reverse complement strand
AGCGCCCCAATACCCTTTTTATAAAAAGAAAAATCGATGTAAGAAAATATTTGGTAAATTCGTGGAAAGTGGATAAGGAACATGAACAGTAAACCATAAACCCCTAGTACCAATTTCAGTCAATTCATATGTATTGGTTGAACCCTAACAACCAACAACCAACAACCAACAACTAGTATAGAAAGGAGTCGAGTCAAAATGAGAATTGGATTTTTTGCCCATAAGAAGGAAACTGCCGTACAACCGGAGCACACAGATTATGCAGAGGAAAAGGTAGAGAAGAAAGTACCGCACAAGTCGGTGGTGCAGGTGTATTTCCCTGACAGGAACTACACATTGGCCTATTATAATGATCTCTTCGATTTGGATGAAGGGGATAGGGTCTATGTGGATGGAAAGCTGGCAGGGCAGTTGGGCATCGTCGTAGAGGTGAATTACAATTTCAAAATCAATTTGTCTCGGTACAAACGAGTGATTGCTTTGGTGGACACCACGGTGCATGGAGAGTTTTTCCTTACACCGAAGTATGTGATGACCTTTACTCCCCATACGCTGGCTCCTTCACAGATAGTCAGATGGTACAAAGCGCCGCCTACCGAGGAGGATGCCTTTGTGTCTGGCAGTGACGACAGCTCGTTTCCTTTGGACCATATGGAAGACATGGATATCCGGCCGGCCATTAGGGGCCGTGGATATGACTACTATCACGGGAACCATGTGAAATATCTTTGCTTGGACGGCACAAAGGGCTATGCCATTGTACAGGGGACGGAGGCCTATGAGGTGGAGTTCCAGTATGTGGATGGACATATTTCCGATTTGACGTGCACCTGTTTTTGCAGCTACCACTGCAAGCATGAGTATGCAACGCTATTAGTGTTGCAGGATATCTTGGCAGAAATAGATCGCTCCTATGAGGAAGAGTTTAAGAAATCTGGCTATGTGGCTTGTCTCAATAAACAGACTTTTGTTTCGGTTGCTATTATGGAGCAAAATACGGGGAGGTTGAAGTTGTAAAAAGAGAGTGCTGGATTAATGCGTGGTGCGTAATTACGGACAGGTTAGCCCTTCGGGCGGGTTATTATTTTAGAATTTTCTTTTTCATATTGATGTATGGCTAATGGAAAGGGTATAAAAGGTTATGGGAATGACGTTTTCAAATACCCCTTTCATAACCCTTTATAACCTTGTTATCAATCCGTATCATTCTATGTTAGAAATAGAGAGCAGCAGAGTAGTAACCCAAAAACACCTTCACATGATGTGAAGGTGTTTTTGCTAGGAGATCACTCTGGACCCAGGGTGTCTCTTTTTTCATTTCTATGGGCCATGTAGTTGGCCATTTTTTTGCCGGCCCGGCTGACTTTCTGGCTGGTGTTTTTGAACTTGTGCATGGTGGTGGAGCGGGAGCGAATATTTGGCTTCATATCGGGGTTAATATTTCCTCGTTTCACCGAAGTGGCACGAATTTTTTCTGGCTGTAGGGAGTTCCGTAGAACCGCCATGGTTTTCGCTGGCAGGATGTCCAGGTCGAAGCTGTAAATATCGACAGCCGCATAGCCCAGCTGTGGGTAGGCGTGGACGCAGATGTGAGATTTTTCTCCGTAGGCGGCTACGGTGATTTCATCTTCTGTTTCATGAAAGAAAGTGTCGTTCACTTTCATCCCGATATTGTCTGCCGCCTGGTTCATGGCGGAGATCAGCGCTTTGGAAGAGGTGATTTCTTCCTGTATGCATCCGTAGCAATCAACGAGTAAGTGTTTTCCAATATAATTATCCATAGTGTGATTCCTTTTCTATACGATATAACATGCATTTATTATAACAGATGTGGGAAGGTTCTGCATAGGTTTCTTTGGGTTGGTGCGAATTGTTCCTATTTGGGCTGGTGACTAGTGACTCGTGACTGGGAATTTAGGGATTAGTAACTAGGCCTTAGGGATTAGGACACTATGCCATTTAAGGATTCGCGTTGGTAGGTATGATTCCGCTAGTGAGCCATAAGGTTCTGAAGGTTCTAAAGGTACAAAGTGTTCTCACGTTCCTCAAATAAGTCGATAAACGCTAGCGATATCATTTCATTCAGGAAACCTTAGAACCCTTAGAACCTTCAGTACCTTCAGAACCTTATACTCGTTAGCGGAATCTTACCAATTGACACCATATGATTTAGCGTCCTAATCCCTAGGGCCTAGCTACTAGATACTAATCCCTAAGTTCCAATCCCTAATCCCCTAACTCCCAGTCACCAGTCACGAGTCACCAGTCACCAACCTTGCATAAATTATCATTTTTATTGTAAAAACCGTTGACCCTATACAAAAAATGCATTAAAATGAAAGAACAAGATATACATATTATGCAAATCATTTATACAGAAAGGAATCTTTGCTATGAAACGTTATAGAATCATGAAAATCAAAGAAATCATCCAGAACCAGGTGATTGAGACCCAGGAAGAATTGGCAGAAGCACTGAAGAAGGAAGGTATCGTGGTGACCCAGGCTACGGTGTCCCGTGATATCAAAGATTTGATGCTCATGAAGGTGCCTTACAAGGATGGGCACTATCGCTATGCCCTTGCCAGCGAAAAGCCGAATATGCTTTCCAAGAATCACACCGCCATTCTGTTCCAGGAAGCGGTGATCAAGATGGATTATGCCTTGAACCAGGTGGTACTCCATACGCTGCCGGGGTCGGCGTCTTCTGTGGCATTTGCCATCGACCATGCGAGAAATGAAGAAATCATTGGCACCTTGGCTGGCGATGACACGGTGCTGATTATTGTGAAGACACCGGAAGATGCACCGCTTTTAATTAAAAAGATTCAGGGCATGCTGAAAAATTGAGGTGATACGGTATGCTGCAGAGCTTACATATCGTCAATTTTGCCATTATCGAAGACACGGTGATCGATTTCAGTCACGGTGTGACCATTTTCACCGGTGAGACCGGGGCAGGGAAATCCATTCTCATTGATGCGTTGGCGGTCCTTATCGGCCGGCGGGCACGGACGGATTTGATTCGCACCGGAAGCGATTTCTTCAAAGTAGAAGGCGTTTTCTACGGTGATGAGGAAATCACCCAGGAACTGAAAGACGCAGGCATCGAATCGGAGGGCAATCAGATTATTATTTCCCGAAAGCTCAATAAGAGCGGGCGGGGGATTTGTACCATCAATGGCAGTTTCTGCACGGTGAAACAGCTCCAAGTGATTGGGAAGAAGCTGGTGCGTCTCCATGAACAGAATGATAATATGGAATTGCTTTCCATTCCTTTCTGTGAACGCATGGTGGATTCTGGCACGTCGGAAGTGATCGAAGCCTATCAGTCCTACCAGGATTCTTATAAAGAATGGAAACGGCTGAAAGATGCCCTGGAGGATTACAACGAAAGAAAGCAGGAACGGGAACGGCGGCTGGACACGCTGGAATGGGAATTAAATCAGATTTCTGCGGCCGGCTTGCACCAAGGCGAAGATGAAGAAGTAGAAAAGAAATTGTCGGTCCTGCAGAATCATGAACGGATTTTCCGGTCCGTCCACGATGCCATCGATTCGCTCACTGCCGATGGGGGACCGCAGGATGCCATCGGCGAAGCGGTGAAGGAAATTTCTTCTGTATCCCGGTTTGATGAAAACTTGGATGCCTTTGTGGAATCCTTGAATTCTGCCTCCTATGCACTGGAAGATGCCATCGGTGGCATGGAATCTTATATTTCCGACACGGACTTTTCCGAAGAAGAACTGACCAATTTGCAGGACCGGGATGAAACCATTCAGGAAATGAAGAGGAAATATGGCCCGGAGCTTTCCGATGTGCTGGCCTATGAAGCGAAGGCCCAGGAAGAATATGCGTCGCTGAAAGAAATCATTTATGACAATGACACGTTTCGGAAAAATTACGAAGAACTGACCCAGGTGCTGCTGAAAAAAGCGGAAACATTGAACGCCCTGCGGCGAATTTCTTCTAAACAGATTCTGACGAAGGTGTTGGAATCGCTCCATACGATGGGCATGGAAAATGCACGGATGGAATTGCATCTCCTGCCGTCGAAACTGCCGACACCCAATGGGGCAGCGGAAATGGAATTTTATTTCTCTGCCAATCCGGGAGAACCGCTGCGCAGTATGAGAGACACCGCGTCGGGCGGGGAAATTTCCCGTATCGCCTTGGCCATTGAAATGGTGATTTCCAATATGCTGCAGCAGCAGACACTCATATTCGATGAAATCGATGTGGGAATCAGCGGCAAAGTGGGACTCCAAGTGGCAAGGAAAATCAGCCTCCTGTCCAAGCAGATTCAGGTGCTGTGCATCACCCATTTGCCACAAACCGCCTGTGCCGCTGATCGGCATTACAAAATCGTCAAATTCATCTCCGGCGGTCGCACCGCCACCAAAGCAGTGTTGTTGGATGAGAAACAGCATTTAGAAGACGTGGCTCAGATGATTTCTGGCACCGAAGAGTCTAAGAGCGCGTTGGATTCTGCGCAAGAGATGAAGAAGATGGTGAAGGGGCAATAGCGGTTATTCTTACATGGATGGTATAACGGGTAGATAAAAGGTTATAAGGGTTATAAAGGTTAAATAGGGTTATTCTTTTCCGAATGAAAATAAGGTTTAGGGTTTACATTCCGAGTTCTACATGCACAACTAGCCGTTTGCATAGAGTTATTGGTTTAAGGTTTGCGTACAGGAACATAACCCCTAAACCTTAAACCATAAAACCCAAAATAAAAAAGACTTGACTTCAATCACACTTGAGGTCAAGTCTTTTTGTTTGTGATGCAGGAAACGGGAATATTTCCTAATCCCTAGGGCCTAGCTACCAGTCACTAGTCACCAGTCACCACAAATTAATAGTTTTCAGCTTTGATAGCGAAGAAGCTCTGTGGGTGACCACAAACTGGACATTCTTCCGGTGCTTCTACGGATTCGCAGGTGAAGCCGCAGTTAGCGCACATCCAGAGTTTCTTTTCGCCTTTTTTGAATACCTGTTCATTTTCTACGTTAGCCAGGAGCAGTTTGTAACGAGCTTCGTGCTGCTTTTCAATTTCGCCGACTTTGGAGAGCAGGAAAGCGATCTGCGGGAACCCTTCTTTTTCAGCGGTAGCAGCGAATTCTGGATACATGGAGGTCCATTCGCCGTTTTCGCCTTCAGCAGCCATCTTCAGATGTTCAGCGGTGGTCTTTTTCAGGTCGCCTACGAGCCAGAACCACAGTTTCGCATGGGCTCTTTCATTGGCACCGGTTTCTCTGAAAATGTCAGCGATCTGACGGGAGCATTTCGGGTCTTTTTCTGCTTCAGCAGCAAAGAGATTGTATTTCACATGAGCCTGGGATTCACCAGCGAAGGCAGCACGCAGGTTCTTTTCGGTCTGAGTGCCTTTCAAACGTTTCATTTCTTCTAAAACTTTTGCTTCTTCCATTTTATGTTCTCCTTATTTTACAACGCAGGACATCGGAATCGATGGTACGGAATGAAGAACAGGACGATCTTTTCCTATACTTCATAGTTCCTGCTTGACAATTTCAGTATAGGATAATTTTTCATCTTTGTCAAATGTTGAGAAATCTTTGGAAATGACCTAAAATGGGAAGCGGGGAAAAGGGGATTTATTTTTATGAAGTTATAAAGAATATGTGACAGGGGGAAAAGGTTGCTCAGGTTACTCAGGGTTCTCAGGCTACATAGGGGGCTAAGGGTTCTGAAGGTTCTAAAGGTTCTTAGGTTCCTCGAATGTGCCTAGAGACGATGGTGGTACTGTCGTATCGTCATTTCGACAGTCAACGGTTAACAGTTAACTGTCAACCGTTAATCGTAAACCCCAAACCCTAAACCCCAAACCCAAAACCCTAAACCCAAAACCCTAAACCCAAAACCCTAAACCCCAAAACCCCGATTTCCAAATCCTAGGGCCTAGCTACTAATCCCTAAGTTCCAATTCCCAAATCCCAGTCACGAGTCACCAGTCACTAGCAACTAAAATCATAGAAATGCAAAAAAGCTATACCAAAAAGTGATGGTATCATATATAATCAAACTAGAAAAATGACAAAAACTTGATTTATTTTTACAAAACTTTACATAGACTTTACATTGAGAGGGTAACATAGAATTATACGTACTGCGTTTGTAAAATGGAGGATGCCATGTTCAGTCTGGTTAATAAGCATGAAGAATTTTTTGATTTTCTTGTGACCAATTCGGAATATTTCCACAAGGGCACATTGATGGCCCGGGAAGTATTGCAGGACCCATCGAAACTTGAAAAATACTCTAAAGAAGTAAAGAATTTGGAGCACGCCGCTGATCGGGTGACCCATGATATTTCTGCCAAAATGCGTCATGTGTTTATTACGCCAATTGATAGAGAAGACTTTTTTATGCTCACCAGCACCTTGGATGACTGCGTCGATGATGTGCAGGATGTGGTGCTCAGTCTGAAACTGTACCATGCAGGGATTGGCTGGGAATTGCCGCTTCGTATGGCAGATATCTTGGTGGAAATGTCGGAAGAAATGATTGTGCTGTTCCGCCTCTTAAAAGATATCGATAAAAATGAAGTGGAAATTGGACAGCGGACCCGCAAGCTCAATTCTTTGGAAAGTGAAGGCGATGCGGTATATCGTCAGGCCATTTCGGAACTCTTTGAAGGGGGCCACGATGTGATGGATATCATCCGCTGGAAGGAAATCATGGAAGCCATGGAAGACACGGCCAACCGGGCGGAGAAGGTGGCGAACCTGATTAAAGAGGTGGTCATGAAGTATGCCTGATTTCTACCTGGTGGGGGTCGTTATATTTCTGGCACTTTGCTTTGATTTCATCAACGGCTTTCACGATACGGCCAATGCCATTGCTACCTCCGTAGCGACTCGTGCTTTGAGTCCAAAAGTGGCAATCATCATGTCTGCGTTCCTTAACTTCTTGGGCGCTATGATTTCTACCGGCGTGGCGAAAACCATCGGCGGGGAAATCGTTACCTCTCCTCATATGGTGGATTCGGTGGTTCTCATTGCGGCTCTGTCTGCCGCTATCATTTGGAATTTATTTACCTGGTGGATTGGGATGCCATCCAGTTCGTCCCACGCTTTGATCGGCGGTGTCCTGGGGGCGGTCATTATTTCCTATGGCACCGGCGCCATTCATGTGGAAGGGGTACTCACCATTGTCATCGGCTTGGTGTGCTCGCCGATTGTGGCTATGTTCATGGGCTACGTCATTATGACCCTGCTCTTTGTGCTCTTTAGAAATATGGGAAAATCGAAGGTCAATTACATTGCTACCCACATTCAGGTGGTGTCGGCAGCGTTGATGGCTTTCTCTCATGGGTCCAATGATGCCCAGAAATCCATGGGGATTATCACCTTAGCCCTGCTTTCCGGCGGCTATATCGGCGCTTTGGAAGTGCCGTGGGAAGTGAAAATCGCTTGTGCGGTGGCTATGTGCGCTGGTACCAGTGTGGGCGGCTGGCGTATCATCCGGACCGTAGGAAATAAGATTTTCCGCATGCAGCCAGTCAATGGATTGGCCGCAGACCTGAACTCTGCCACCATTATTTTCTCCGCTACTATGCTTCATCTGCCGGTGTCTACCACCCACGTGGTGACCGGTTCTATCATGGGCGTAGGCTGGGCGAAACGGTTCCGCGCTGTCCACTGGAGCGTAGCCTACCAGATGGTGTCCGCCTGGGTCATGACCATTCCCTGTACCGCAGCGGTAGGGGCGTTGGTATATTTGCTGATTCGACACACTTTTTAAATAGTTAGAAGTGAGAAGTTAGAAGTGAGAAATGGCGGATGGGGCGCACAAAGTTTAGAAGCGCCCCAATACCCTCTTTTTATTCTTATTTTGAAGTATTTACTGGACAATTTCATTCTTACCTAACGAAGGGATTGAGTCTTTGGACTTGATCCTCTTTTAATTTACCGAAGTCCGTTAACCGTTAACTGTCAACCGTCGACCAGCCACCAGTCACTAGTCACCTGAGTGGACAAAAACGAAATGACATGGTATGATTGAAAATGTAATGTTAGCATGTTTTGAAAAATTAAGAGTATAAGTCAGTAGGTAAGGTTACGATGCTGCGTACAAGGTTCTTAGGGTTCTAAAGGTGCAAAGGGTTCTAAGGGCCCCCGAATGAGATGAAAGTACCAGCGTGTATTGGCACATTCGAGGAACCTAAGAAACCTGAGAAACTTGAGCGACCTATAACCTCTAACGGAATCATGCTTACTCACTCAAATTCTTAATTTAACAATAGTGACAGGAGGGGGATTTCATGAAAGTACATGTCCGTATCAAGCATACTGGTGAATTTTATGATCCCAGTTGTTATGCGGCTTATACAGGATGTCGGGAATTAGAAATTCCCGTGGAGCCCTACAAAGTGGTGTATTCCATTACTGATGAAGATCCCCGGAATCCGGTGGTGGGGACTGTAGAGGATGTGCGGGTCGCACTGGATGTATTCGGTGTGAAACTGGATCCTTTGGATTATCCAGATGAACTCCTGCCTTTCATGGGAAGAAAGGTATGGCAATCCACCCTCTTTACCATTACCAGTCATCCAGAAGATTGGCATGTTTTCGTGAAACCCGTGGAGGATATCAAACGGTTTCATGGAACTGTGCTAGATAAATCGGAAGATTTAATCAAACTGGGCGGGGGACTGGAAGATATCGATGTGTGGTGCAGTACCAAGGTGCATTTCGTGTCGGAATGGCGGCTTTGGGTACTGGAAGGAGAAATCATCGGCCTCAATCCGTATAAAGGAAGATGGGACGTATTCCCTGATCCAAATGTGATGAAACAGGCTGTCGAAGCCTACCATCACGCACCTGCCGGATATGCCCTGGACTTCGGTGTCACCGACGATGGCCGGACCCTTTTGGTAGAAGTCAGTGATGGCTACGGCCTTGCCTCTTTTGGACTGAAGTCTGTGAAATACATGAAAGTCCTCAATGCCCGTTGGCAGGAATTGGTCAAGGATGTGCCTTACGAAGAGTGACTAGGAATTAGATATTTCCAAATTTCGCTAGTGTCACAGCGACTAGCTGTTAGCTTCTGGCTGCTAGCCGGCTAGTAGCTAGCAGCTAAGAGCTAACAGCTGTGACACAAGAGGAAGTATGCTTATTTCCTAATCCCTAGGGCCTAGCCACTAGCTACTTTCTTTGTCGATAGTAAAGCACCAGCGGTGCGTAAAGTTTTATATGGAATTTGGATAGCACCGATGCTTTGGAATACTTTGGTTAGTTTCTGCAGTAGAGGTGCTTTTTGTTAAATGATTTATACGTAGTCGATGATAATGCGTAATGCGAAGTGCGTAGGGCGTAATGGTGGAAGATTTTCCACTACGGCCTGAGTAACATTGGTGATTCATACCGCTGGTGGTGCCCCCTCTTGTATTCTCCCCCAAAGGGGGAGATAAATAAGGTGTAAACTTATTCACCCACAATTCATATAGGGCCCCAATACCCTTTTTCTATGAAATTAGGGAAATCTAGTATTTCCCCAGTAGTGGGTATATATTCATTCATCGGGTTTGTTATATAAATAGGGGGTATTGGGGCGCTTCCAAATTTTGTGCGCCCCTTCCTTCACTACGCACTTCGCACTACTCACTACGCACTTCTTTAGCAGAGGAATCTAATGACTACCCACTATGTATAATGATAGGAACTGATGCGTTATGGCCTATTACGGCAATGAATTTTTACAACGATTAAAAGACAGTGTCAATATAGTAGAAGTGATTGGTCACTATGTGACATTGAAAAAGCGGGGTGGACGGTATTGGGCCATTTGTCCTTTTCATGGTCCAGAAAAAACGCCTTCTTTTTCTGTATTGCCAGATAAAGGATTTTATTATTGCTTCGGTTGTCATGCCAGCGGCGATGTGATCGGCTTTATCGAGAAGATGGAAAATATTTCCTTTTCTGAAGCGGTGGAACGACTGGCGGAATATGCTCATATAGAGCTTCCGAAAGAGGAAATGTCTCCGGAAGAGAAGCAGCGGGTGGCCAGGACGCAGAAATTGTACGAAGTGATGGACTTGGCGGGATCTTATTTCCACAATTGTCTTACAAAGACGAAAATGGGGCAGCCAGGCGTCGCGTATTTCCAAAAACGCCATCTGTCGCCGGAGACCGTAGAAAAGTTCAAGCTCGGCTTTGCACCGCCGGAATGGCATAAATTATACAATGATTTTACTCAAAAGAAACAAATCGATGGTAACATATTAGTCACCGCCGGACTGTGTGGATTCAAAAATAATACCTATTATGACACCTTCCGGAATCGCTGTATGTTTCCCATTTTGGACCTGCGGGGTCATATCGTGGCCTTTGGTGGTCGCGTCATGGATGACAGCAAGCCGAAATATTTGAATTCCCCGGAGACGCCGATTTTTAACAAGCGAAGACTGCTTTTTGCCATTTATCAGGCTCTCCCGGAGATTCGGAAAAAGCGGCAGGCCATCATGGTGGAAGGGTACATGGATGCCATTTCCCTTCATGCCCACGGGGTCACCAATGCGGTGGCGTCCTTGGGAACGGCGTTCACCATTGAGCAGGCTCGGCTATTGAAGAAATATGCCGATGAGATTGTGTTTTCTTATGATATGGATGCGGCAGGACAGAATGCCACTAGAAGGGCATTGGAAATCGCCGGCTCCGTGGGATTGAAACTGCGGGTGGCTCTGGTAGGCGAAGGGAAAGACCCTGATGAATTTGTGAATCTCCATGGCGGCGATGCTTACTTGGAAGTGGTGAACCAAGCCCAGCCGGCGTTGGATTATCTCTTTGGGGCCTTGCAGAAACAGTACGATTCGTCCACCTTGGATGGGCAGCATCACATCTTAGATGAAATGTTTGCGGTGCTTCTGGCCCAGCAGGATACGTTCCAGTTCAATTCGTTCATTCGCAAAATGGCGTCAGCCATGCACATGGATGAAGGGATGATACGAAGCGAAGCTTTGTCTTATGCAAGGAAGAACCATTCGGATATGTATATTTCCCAGAAAACCACACTGGAAGCACCGACCATGGATTCCAGTCCTATGACCAAAAAGCAGCGGCTTTTGGAAGAAGGTTTTTTGAAATATTGTCTCCGGTACCATATGATGCCAGAAGGTTGGGAAGAACTGCAGACCTATGAATTTATTGATGATTTTCATCAGGAACTATTCTTGATTCTTTCCACCATGGAAGGGGAAATCACCCAGGAAGCGGTGGAAGCCTTGCTGCCACGGGAAGAAATTCCAAAACTGGCGGCGTTGGTCATGAATGGTGAGCAGCCTGGTTCAGTGCCAAAGGAAGAATACATTTGGCCGCTGAAGAAAATCTATTTGCAGAAAGAATATCGCCTGCACACCCAAAAAGTGCAGGAACTGATCCAAACAGACCCGGAAGCAGCCAAGCAGGAGCAAATGATTTGCATCCAGCTTAGCCGGGAGATTGTGAAGTTGGGGATGTAAATAGTGAGATAGTTATTCGCTAAACAGTGCGTAATGCGAAGTGCGTAGTGCGTAACGGTGGAAGGGGTGCACAATTCATATAGCACCCCAATACCCCTTTTATATACAACTATGTGCCGTCGCGTTAAGTATACAGATTCTTTGCCTAACATGAAAATTGCTATGTAGGCGATGAATGATAAAAAAGGGGTATTGGGGCGCTTCCAAATTTTATGCGCACCTTCCACCACTACGCACTTCGCACTACGCATTACGCACTTTTCTGACAAAAGTGAATGAATGAGCACTTACGAATTACCTAGAGAGTAGCGTTTCTTGTCTCCATGATGGTATGGAGTCATCGTATAGTCGGGGGATGGTATAATGGCAGAACGCGCAGCAGAATTAGAAAAATGGATTCAGGAACTCAAGAAGAAAGCGAAAAATGGCATGGTCGCCAATCGGGATATTATGAATCTCATGGCGGAGAAAAACTTGGGGGAAGAAGATTTATCCGATCTGTACGAAGGCCTTCATATTCACCATCTGGAAGTGGATTTTGATGAAGAAGTCACTGAAGATGACCTGGAACTCCTGGAGGAAGAAGACCCGGAACTGGAAAAGGAAATCGAAGAAATTCCCGTAGTTCCCGATATGGATAATACCATCACCATCGATGACCCGGTGAAGATGTACCTGAAAGAGATCGGGGCGCTGAAACTGCTGGATAGCCAGGAAGAAATCCAACTGGCGAAGCAGGTGGAAGTGGGGACCCGTCCGGGAGCCACCGAAGAGGAAGCCAAGGCGGCCAAAGAAGCAAAGAAAGAATTGGCAGACCGCAATCTGCGTCTGGTGGTTTCTATTGCAAAGAAATACCTGGGACGGGGCTTGCAGTTCCTTGACTTGATTCAGGAAGGCAATCTGGGACTTCTGAAAGCGGTGGATAAATTTGACTATACCAAAGGCTATAAATTCTCCACCTATGCCACCTGGTGGATTCGCCAGGCCATCACCCGTGCCATTGCAGACCAGGCTCGCACCATCCGTGTGCCAGTCCATATGGTAGAAACCATCAATAAACTGAACCGCATTTCTCGCCAGCTCCTCCAGGAAAATGGACGAGAAGCCACCAATGAAGAACTGGCCAAAGCCATGGGCGTGTCGGTATCAAAAATCAGAGAAGTGAAGAAAATCGCTCAGGACCCAATTTCCTTGGAAACCCCAATCGGAGAGAAAGAAGATTCCCATCTGGGAGACTTCATCGAAGACCATGAAGCCGTGGCCCCTGATGACGCGGCTGGTTCCATTCTTCTCAAAGAGCAGATTGAAGAAATGCTCCAGGGCTTGACCGATCGGGAACGGCAGGTACTAGAACTTCGCTTTGGACTCAAAGATGGGAAGACCCGTACCTTGGAAGAAGTAGGGAAATACTTCGACGTCACCAGAGAACGAATCCGCCAGATCGAAGGAAAGGCCCTGTCAAAACTGAAAAAAACGGCGAAAACGCTGATGAATCAATAAAAAAATCCGCAAAGGGAGGTTGTTCCTTTTGCGGATTTTTTTATTCAGATTATTTAGTGAGTAGTCACTTATTTGCTTTTGATAGAAAAGTGCGTAGTGAGGAGTGCGTAGTGCGTAGTGGTGGAAGGG
>DBLC01000006.1 GCA_002297935.1 Dialister sp. UBA734 | reverse complement strand
TAATGAAGGGGGCACAGTTTGGGTTAGAAAGCTTTAATCTTCGTTTTGAGTTAAGACGATTAGTTTCATATGTATTCTGACCTCGACTAGCCTTATATATGAAGGGCCTGCCTCTGCTTGAGGTCTTTGTCGGCGTTCCACGTTTGAGTTCATTGCGAACGGTATTATGAGAACATCCAACACGTTTAGCAATTGACCTTAGAGAATAGCCCTCTCCCTTCAAGGCTTGAATCATACCACGTTCATCTAAAGTCAGATGAGCTCCCTTCTTGCGTTCTGCTGTAGTTGTGTTAGAATTAATTTGATCCATAGTGATTGCTCCTTTGAGATTTTTCGGTCAAATTAATTTTAACAGAAGCAATCGCTATGGGTCTATCTTTTTATGGGGTGTTCAAGTTCATTATACAATCTACCGTTTTTCTTTCCCCTTTCTAACTGCACGAATGAAACGGTAGGTTGTATATAGGCAAAAAATCAATCCGAGCAGTCCACCAACAGAAAAAAGATCATTACCAATCTGCGTCACTTGAGTTTCTGGCATTCCAGAAATTTTCATAATGCCAATTGGTATAAAAGCAAGTAGCGTCCCAACTGAACAGCAAACAAAGAAATAGATTCCCCATAAGATAGAGAAAACAGGAACTGCCAGAGCAATAATAAGAGCGCGTAAATAAATCATAAACATCCACCTCCTATAACTCTTAGCAATGGTATTCATAGATGATATAGATATAAGAAATGGAAGCGACCGTGCAACAAAATACCATCTATATGTCGCACGTCCCAAGTATATTTCCACGAACCAACTTTCATACTGTCTAAGAAGCGAATACCACCGCTTCTTTTTTCTTTGGGAACTTCCGGTTCGCAGTTCACAAAATCATAGTGTCATTGGGATCGTAACCCACTTTGGTCCCTATATGAATGACTTTGGAGCGATAGTGATTTCCCAAGTTATAAAACCGAAGGCTATCTTGATTTTTATCAATCAAAGCATCTAGCTGAGCCCTAAGTGCCACGGCCTGGGCTTCGTCTAAGCTGCATTCGAAGACTGAGTTCTGCACTCGCTGTCCATGGGCCACGCAGCATTTCGCCACTTGCCGTAGTCGTTTTCTGCCCGCTGCAGTTGTTGTATTTACGTCATATGTCACCAGTAGTAGCATCGAATCACTTCCATAGAAAAGGCGGATAGCCATCCAAATCACCGCGAATATACCGGGCCAGCAGGAGAGACTGCACATAGGGAATAAGGCCCCAATAGATTTTTTCTCCCAAGAAGGGATGGGTGATAGTTTCCCGTTTCTTTTCCTGCCAGTTAGCCAGGAAGAGGTGCCGCCCTTCATCATCCAGCAGCACTGCACCATCTTCCATGATTTTGAAATGTTTCGCCTGTATGATACGGTTGTTGATTAAGGTCAAAACGAATCGGTCCGCATAGGGACTGCGGAGTTCTTCCATCAGATCCAGAGCCAGGGATTGTCTTCCCGGCCGGTCCCTATGGAGGAATCCCGCATAGGAGTCCAAGCCAACTGCTTCCAAGGCAGAGGCGCAGTCGTGGGCCAGCAGGGTATAGGCGAAGGACAGCAGTGCATTGACTCGATCCAGCGGTGGCCGTTTGGACCGTTCTTGGAAATAAAAATGTTTCTTATCCGCTAGAATCATCTGATCCATGAGGCTGAAATAGCTTTGGGCCGCATTGCCTTCCACGCCGCGAAGTTCGTCTAAGGTCTCCGCTTTGACAGCTTCTTTGGCACTTTGTTTCAGGTCTTGGATATGGGTCTGAAATAGGGCTTGGTCTACCGATAGCCCATGGTCACGAAGGGCTCGCATCAGCACGATGCGGCCATTGAGAATTTTTCCGGCAATCATCATGCGGGCTACTGCCAAACTTCTGTCTTCTTCGTCAGATATGCGATACTGTTCTTTTCGAAGCAGAATATTTCCTACGGTCATTCCTACGGCGCGAGCCAGGAATTTTCCTTGTGGGGTGAGAAAGCAGAAACCGATGTGCTTTTTGACGCAAGCTCCCAGCAGGGCCGGACTGGCCCCTTTGTAGCCAAAGTAGAAAATATTTTCCAAATTGATTAAAGGAATCCGTTGGAGTACTTGGTCCTCCCGCCACGCCAAAATGTTGTCGTTTTCCAACGACAGGTACAGGTCTTCTGACGTAACAAATAGGGTATTCAGCAGTTTTCTCATGGCTATCCTCTCTAGCAATGCGGTTAAGTGAAGCAAAACAGGCTGCTCAGGTTTCTCAAATATGCCAAGGGAAACTTGAGTAACCTGAGCAACCTAAGTAACCTGTAACCACAACTGGAATCATATCCACTGACTCAAATCCTTAACCTAACCCTACCGCTTGTTCTACATAGGAAACAGCAGACTGTTTCTTACATAGTTTAGGCAGGCAAATATCTTTCAATGAGCAGGATTGGCATTTTTTCGATACTTTGACTTTTGGTGTATGGCCCCGCCGGAAGATGTCGTGCATTTCTTTAACGGTTTCTGTGACTTGGTTTCGTAAAAGTTCTGGCAGTTCGATTTTTCTTCTTCGCCGGATTTCGTGGTAATAAAGATACCCGTAGGAAATATCACACCCCAGCATATCTTCTAAGCACAGGGCTTCCAGGCAAAGTTGGAAAATGTCAGAATCGTCTTCTTTATCTTTTCCCCGTTTATATTCCACTGGGACCACTTGCCAAAGGCCGCGATGTCCATGAATCACGGCGCCTGTATCGGAGGAGAGAAATTCCACCACATCACATTGTCCACTCATTCCCAGCCGAGAGGAGCTGACCCGCAGTCCTCTGGTGACAAGAATTCCGGGCCGCTTTTCAATGAAATTGTCTTTGTGGGCATTGTGATGGATGGCTTCTCCTTCGGCGGTCAATCGGTTCTCTGCCCATTGCTGCTCCAGGTGAATCAGTGCCCATTGTCTCTGGCAAAACAGGAAATGCTGTATGCCAGAGATCATCAGGTACTCTTCTTCGGAATAACTCATACTTTCCGTTCACAAATGACGCCTTGGGGTAGCTGGTCCGTATCTACGGTGACTTCATAATCGCCATAGGACCGTGGCACCACCACGTCTGCTTTTTTCTGCACATGGACCCGTTCAAACAGTTTGTAGGAAGGGGCATTTCCCAATTCACTGTCGTGTTTGAATACAATCAGCTCCCGAACGGCCATATTTCCTCTAGCTGCGGAATGGTCGTTTTCAAACATATTGATGATGGCCTGCCAGAGAAGCGTGAGGTCGTCTTCGGAGAAGCCGGTCACTTTTCTTGCCAGGTTGGCGGAAATATAGCCTTCTGCCTGGTAGAGGGCATAGGGAACGATGTACTTGCGGCCCATTTCGGTGGATTTATTTTCTGCATCTTTCGCCGTCGTAATGGCTACGCGGGTCAAGGTGATTTCCTGGTGCGCAATGGGGTCGATGCTTCTGGCAAATCCCAGCTGCACCGGGCCGCGCACTTGTCCGCAGTTCAAAGCGCCTTTGACGAAGGTGGTCATGACGGCCCCAAAGGTACGAATGTCATAGAAATTGGAGCACATGAAATCTCGAATTTTCAAATCTGCATTGGGGTCTTTTTTCTTGACATTTTTAATATCATCGACACCAATGTAATCCAGTGCTTCCTGGTCGCTTTGCTGGAGCGGTACGTTTTCTTTGATGTAAATCCGATAGCCCGGTTCGCCTTCTTTGGCGGCTTCCACGTAGTTTCTAATTTTTCGTTTCAGACACACATCGGTCACCAAACCCAGGCCGGTTTCTGGATCCACCCGCGGCAGGTTCCCCGCATCGGGGTCGCCGTTAGGGTTCCCATTGGTCACATCAAAGAGAACTACAAAGTCGTATCGATTTTTAATGCTTTCTGTCATGTTAGTTTTCCTCCTCTGGCTATTAGTTGTTGGTTGCTGGTTGTTGGTTGTTTGGAGCAAACAACTAACAACCAACAACCAGCAGCAATCGATAATCCGATTTCTTTCTATTTATTCTTCACAAACCGTGCTTGGGTTTCCTGGTAGTAGCCCAGTACGAATGCGCCTTGTTCTTCTAAGGGCAACCGGGCAGGAAGGGCCATGCCGGTGGTGGGCATGGTGATCTTTTCCATCAAATTTCCCAATTTCTTTTGGAAATAGACCGCCTGTGGGGTACTCAATTTTTTCAAATGGGCATTGGACAATTTCCAAAGCAAAGGAAATACAGAGGCCGGTGTGGCACAGGCGGAATTGAAATACCGGTCCTTTATGGTACTGTTAATGCCCGGATTGGCATTTTGCTGGATATCTTCCAGCACGGAAAACATGCGTCCTAGCACATAGGATATTTGGGTACAATTTTCATTCACTGCCATTTCTAGTTTTTCCTCCCCTTTGATGGAACTATATGTGTTGCTGTTTTTCAGCAAATAGGCTTTGATAAAAGCTGCTTTCACGTAACTGATTTTATACACCGCCGGTTTCCCTGCTTCGGCCGGTTTATCTCTATCAGAGAAAATGCGGCGCATGATATTTTGAAACACCGCTTCCGGATAAAGGCTATCATTTAGCACGGCCCGCAGCAAGCTGCCTGATAGAAGCGGGGACGACACCGCATTTTTAGAGTTGGGATTCACCGTGGCTTTCAAGGTGCGCCAAAGCGGTATGCGATCCGGTTCCCATGCTGGATGGATGAGGTTCATTCGGTCTTGATGGGCCGATAAATTTTTCACAAACGCCCCAAAGGTATTTCTTAAAAAGAAACGAACCGACAGCCGAGCGGCATTGGGCGCTAGGCCTAGTACATAGAACGGTTCGTCCGGGTCAATTTCCACTTGGTCCACAGACGCCGGTTCTCCTTTTTTCATATGGTCCACAATGGTCTTCAGGGTATTTTCATCCATACCGTTATCGCCCATGAATGTCATCAGGCAATCCTGGCAGGCCGACAGGGCGTGTTCCGACCAATAGACCACGGTGGTATCGCCGATGATTTTGGTATGGTCCCGATCGGAAAGAAGATAATTGAGCGCCGTGCCATAGGCGAAGGCCGCTTCTTCACTAACCGGTGCATTTTTCCCCTGTTCTTTATCATGCCCATAGGAACAAAACGCATCGGCATTGAAGGAAACCAAATTGGCTCCGCTGGTCTGGGCACCCAGTACGCCTTTGATTTTCGGATGAAGGATGGCAATCTTCTGGTGTTCTTTCCCGGTAACCAGACAAATGCCTTCACTGTCTTCCCCGTCGGCTTCCTCACTGTGGGCCCGGTACGCCTGCCACGCCGCTCGGATGTCCGGATCATCTATGGCCTCTTGTCCATTCACTTGAAATATGAAATTACTAGCCCCCAAGATGGCATCTACTTGGTCTTTGATAATCGGATTGTCCCTTGCTTGGGATGCATCCCAATGCTCAAAGAAAGATACAATCGCTTGGGCTGCCATCGAAGGGCAATTATCCAAAATATGATGGTGCAGTGCTTTAGCCGCTTCAAAGCACTGCTGGGTCCGTTCCGGTTTCCCTTTATCATCGATGCCAAGGAAATAGCTGGAGGTATCGCAAAGGAAATTGGCTTTCACCCCGGAGGACCGATTGACCGGCTGAGGTACATCCATTTCTGCGGGAATTTCTTTTTCTTTCTTCCCCTGCTGCACTTTCTTCTTAGCCGATACAACGCCTAGGAGCTGTCCTTTTTCATCCAGCACCAGTCGATGACTGACTTTGGCCTTGCCCCAACCGGGCGGCGTGATTTTTCCTTGCTTGGCCAGCTCCTCATATAGATGAACCAATGCTTGCAATATCATCGATGCACCTCACAATTCCGAAGATTCATCACTCCATCAACCAATTTGGCGTGGAAAAAGGTCGGTACGATGTGGTTCTTATCTGAATAGTCCATATCGTAGAGCATAAATCCCAAATCTCTGGTTTCTGGATAGGGCAGGATTTTTTCATCCTCTTCCACCAAGCGGAACCCCGCCGGAAATTCCCGGCATCCTAAGTAAGGCTGGTGATAGCACTGTCCCTTCCGAGCACGGCGAGAAAGCATTTCCTGGAACTTGCCCGGATTGTCTGTCTCATTGGCCTTGTCGGTCATTTCAAAATGCAGATGAATCACATACCGCACGTCTTTCAATACCATAGCCGCCCGCTGCTGGATGTCTTCTTTCGGGCAAAGGTACAAATTCTGGTGTTTCTTTGCTCCCGCTGCCACAGAAGAAGCGCCGATTTTGGATTTTACTTCATTGCGGCGAATATTGCTGAACTTAATAGGCGTCATCAGATCAATTTCATCGATGACATATCGAAGCCCCGGGTGCCAAAAGATCGCTTCCACCAGTCCTCTGGCCGCCGAAGGGGTCAGCATATCATAAGACACCCTCTCCACCTTGAGCTCCGGCCGGGAGAAAAGTGCCTGCTTCCCCCAGCATTCTATTCGTGTTCCAAAAGCCATAAGCATGCTCCTTTCTTTATTTAAACGGAATGAAGAATTGTTGTTAGTTGTTAGTTGTTGGTTTATGCTCCGTGTTCTTACTGCCTATTTCACACAAAGACAGAACGCCATGGGTTTAAGTTTTTCGGTTTGTAATTAACCCCTAACCCCTAAACTAACCAAATTGTTCCGCCAACCGTGCAACACCGTCCAAATGATCCTGCAAAAACTGACACCGGCTGCCATCGTCTGTGATATGTCCGATGTAAGTTTCCATACCTGCCTCCTTTGAAAACACCTCATTGGAAATTCTACCTTTATTATACAAAATCCACATGACAAAACCTGACTTGTGCAAGAAACTTTTTACTTTTTTGTTATAGAAAATCTTAATGAGTAGATGATGAATAATTCATTTGCTTCCTGTTGTTATATGATCTCACCGTTACAATTGGATACAGAAAGCCCTTCCCGCTAGTGCTACGAGATTTCTCCACTCTCCTACACATCGCGTTTTATTACTTTTCCATCATCAAACACAAATACGACCGGTCAAAATAACGGTTAACGATCAATTATTTCCTAATCCCCAATCCCTAGGGCCTAGCTACTAATCCCCCAGTCACGAATAACAATTCCCACTTACTGCCAGCTGCCTACTCCCAACTGCTAATCAATATTTTCCATCAAAAAAGCGCAGCCATCGTATCTTATGACACAACGTCTACGCTTTTTACTTTCAACGTATGACTCTTTTAAAATTGCCCATCAAGCAACCTGAGAGACCTGAGAGACCTGAGCAACCTATCATCTCTATCGAAATCACAGCTACTGTCTCTCATCCTCACAAAAGCACTACCGTCTCACCCACGGATGGTTGCTTCTCCGATGGTGATAGCGCCGCCGGCCCCAGGGCGAGATGGTTCTCCGACAGACGCCGCCGATGGTTTCTTTATGAAGATCCGCCACGGTAGCTTCCGGGTTATTCTCCTTTAGTATCGTCTTTAGAGGGGCTAGCCACTTCTTCAGATGTTCCAATATCTTCACTGGATGCGTCCTCTTTTCTGGCTTCGGCCTGTTTCTGCTGGGCCCGTTCTTCGATTTTGGCTTTGTAGGTTTCGGCAGTCTGGCGAAAGTTTTCTTTGGCCTGGTTGGCTGCGTTTTCGGCCGCTTCTTTGTATTCTGCGGTCTTTGCCTTTACCAGTTCAGAAAATTCCTGGGCTCTGGCCTGGGCAATGTCGGCCTGTTCCTGGGCCTGGACTCTGAATTTTTCGGCCTGAATCTTGGCTTCCTGCATCTGCACTCTGGCCTGGGCTTTCAGTTTTTCCGATTTCAGTTTCATCTGCTGGGACTGTACTTCCGACTGGCGAGTCATTTCTTCTTTCTTTTTCTGCAGGGCTTCCATCTGTTCTTTAGCCTGGACTTTCATTTCGTCCGCTTTTTTCAGGGCATCTTTCTTGAATTCTCTGGATTTGATGCGCGCAATGGCCTGCAGGTCTTTGGCGGTTTTTTCCGCTGTTTCCTGGGCCACTTCGGAAGCACCCAGGGCCATGTACTTGGCTTTTTCGATCTGTTCATCGGTGACGCCGGCTTTTTTCAGCGCCCCCAAGAATTTTTCAGATAGCGCATTGACCGATTCGGTGAGCTGGTCTGCCAGCTGGTTCACTTTTTCGTGGGCTTTTTCTGGATAGACTTCGTTCCAATTCTTTTTCAGTTCTTTGGTGAAATCTTTCTTTTCATCTCCCAAAGGTTCGTCTTTCTTCGGGTTATTTTCCAGTTCTTTTTCTTCCTTTTCGCCTTCTGCTTTTTCTTCTTCAAAAACAGCGCGGTACGGTTTAGTGTCGTCCGGCATACCGTCTTTGATCCAACGCTGAGCCGCTTTGCCTACGCCGTAGGTGACGGACACGCCGATGGGGATCTGCATGATGGAAATAGGAATTAACGTAGCCAGTGTGCTTCCGACCACGGTGGCACCCAGGGAACCGATGAAGGAAAGAACTGCTTTCTGGTTCAGTTCCACCCCATAAACGGCACCGATTTTAGAAATCATGTACACTTCGTTGGCAACCAAGGCGCAAGTCCCCAGAAGCGGAGCGGCCACGATGACGCCAGCACGGCCAGCGGCCCAGCGAATGAGGCTTTCTGCTTCTTCGTCTCGGTTATCAATGATGTTGATTTCCACATCGGCTTCAGGAGAATCGACATGATTGTCTTCGGTCGGTTCAGCTTCTACCACAGCCGGTACGTCTGCCTTTGCTTTTTCCACCGGTAAACCAGGTTCCACTTTTTCTGCCGGAAGCCCTGCCGCTTCTTTCACCACCGGAGCATTTTCACCGCGAACCACCGGGGTGGTGGTCATTTCTTTTTCTTCACTCATACAAATCCCTCCTTGTAATCAACGGGTTAACGGTTGACAGTTAACTGTTAACTGATTTTGTGGATTTCTTCTAATTCTTATTATAACTGATAGAAGCCCTGCAGAAAAGATTTTTTCTAACAAATAGCCATTTACGCTTTCTAAAAGGGGATTGTTCTGCTGATTACATTTTCTAACATATAGTCGTTTACGCTTGCTAAAGGGTTATTATCCTGCTGCTTACAATTTCTAACATACAGTTAATTGCACACACAAAAAGGTTATAAAGGGTTATGCCATTGGGAGACATAACCTTTTATAACCTTTTTGATAGCGATATTCCCTCTTTGTGAAATATACGAAATGTGTAGAATAATAACCTTTTCGCTAGCCATACCTTCGCTCTGTGAGACAATCGGAATCTGCAGAATAATACCCTTTGCGTCAGCAAAAAACACCGGTATGTTTCTTTATCCACCTCGCACAAACCAATACACCAACGGATAGAGCACGAAAAGGAAGGCCAGGGTGGTGGTCAGGAAGGACGATTCGGCTAGGTTCACGTTGAGGCCGTAGAGTTGGGCCGATGCTACGGCGAAGATGGCGGTCGGGGCTGCCGAGGCCAGGATGACGCAGATGATGATGGCGGGATCAGATACGAAGAGAATGGTCATACCGTATAACGCTGCCGGAAGGAGGATAAATTTTACAGGAAATATGGGCCACAGTTTCAGGGCGTATTCCTTCACGCCCCCTAGGTTCAAATCATAGCCTACCGGCACCATACCCATCCAGGCGCTCACATGAATCAGGATGGTAAACAAACTGCTCACCACCACCGGTTTTTCCACTTGGAAATAGGCGAGGGTCAGCCCCACCACCACGCCTACGGCGGGGAGCTGGTTCGGAGTCAGCAGCATTTTCTTCAGATGGATTTCCATTTTCCCGCTTTCCCCCGTATGGGCCCATTTGTCATAGTAGTATTGTCCCATAGGGAAACTGAATAGCACGATAATCAGAATCTGCGGCACCGCGATGAGCTGCACATAGGCAAACCCGATTTCCCCATAGAGTACATAAGCGCAAAGCCCCGCCAGGGTACCAATATTTCCTAGCATCATGGAAATCATATAACTGCCCTGGGCCCGGGGATCGCTGAATCGATTCTTTTCCAGCGCATAAAACACCGCCACTGGCAGGAAGCAGATAGGAATGGTAGAAATAGGAAGCCACAACAGTTCCCACGTCACATGGACCGACCAGAAAGACACCACCGACAGGAACGTGGCCACCACCACCACATTGGCTTTGATGATGAGCCGGAGAATTTCCCGAGACAACCCCCACTTCCGAAGCCCCATGCCCACAATCATAGGCAGTAAAATATCTGCAAATACAATCAAAAAACGAGAATCCAATATATATCCTCTTTTCCGTTAGAATCAATGGGTATGCATGACAAAATCAAATACAGTGCGTAATGCGAAGTGCGTAGTGCGTAATGGTGGAAGGGGCGCACAACTTAAGAAGCGCCCCAATACCCCTTTCATATCAGTGAATGGTGACTCGTAACTGAAGGCCAATCTTCCTAGTTACCAGTCCACCAAATCATATATATTTGGGCGCTATATAAGTTGTGCGCCGCCACCTTCATTACGCACTACGCACTTCGCACCACTCATTATTTTAGCACTACGAAAGATGCACAACATCTAAAAAGTCTTCCGGCAAGTCCGCTTGGAAACATTTGCCTGACAGGTTTTCTAAAGGACCGGACAGTATGGGGAAAGTGATTTGG
Source organism: Dialister sp. UBA734 (assembly GCA_002297935.1). GTDB lineage: Bacteria > Bacillota > Negativicutes > Veillonellales > Dialisteraceae > Dialister. The sequence continues at coordinate 1,910 of DBLC01000006.1, read as the reverse complement.
AAGGCGTGAAGCATCTGGCGGCGAATGTGGAGTTTGTCTGACGCCGCCAGACTTTCTTTATTTCCATATTTCCGATCCCCCAAGAGAGGGTGCCCGATAGAGGAAAAATGGAGACGAATTTGATGGGACCGGCCGGTCACCAGCTCCACCTGTACTCGTGAAAAGGAAATCCCTTTCTTAGTGAAAGTGTCCAAGACATGGTAGCGGGTTTCGATAGGAAGCGCACCGGGACCGTTCTTTTCGGTATACCGGACCTGATTGGTCTGGTGGTTCTTCACCAGAAATCCCTTCAGCACGCCGCTGCCTTCCATGTGGCCCAAGACCAGGGCCTGGTATTCTTTCTTCAGCGACCGGTCTTTGATGAGGCCATTTAAAGCCTGCAGCGCTTGCACGGTCTTTCCTGCCAGCACCAAGCCGCTGGTATTTCTGTCCAGCCGGTTGCAAATGGAAGGCTTCACCGTAGCCGTCACCTGGTCATGCAAGTAAGAAAGAAGCCCGTCATTGAGAGATTCCTTTCCGCTGCCATCCCCTTGGGACAAGAGCCCCGCCGGTTTATTCAGCACCAGAATTTGGTCATCTTCGTAAACGATCCACTGGGGAAAGACCTTCCAACGAGAAGAAATCTCCACTCTCGGCGCATCCGTTTCCATGAACTTCGCCAGCGTCTCTTCGGAAAACCAGACCGTCAGCACGTCGCCGGCCTGGAGCTTTTCCTTGCCTTCCATTTTTGTATTGTTTAATGTGATATTCTTCTTCCGCATACTTTTGCGAAGAAGCCCCATGGAAGCACTGGGAAGGAGCTTGGAAATATATTTCAAAGCCCCCTGCCCCGCTTCATTGGGTTGGATGGTAAATTGTTTCATGTTTTTTGTTCCTTTATTTTAGGTTGACTGGTGACTCGTGACTAGTGACTGAAAATTTGGGATAAGCGATTAGTAGCTAGGCCCTAGGGATTTGGTTTAGGGTTTAGGGTTTAGGCGGAAATAAGAAAACTAGCGAAATTATCCACCAATAATCCCCTTCCTCTGGAAGGGGATAGGACTTGAGCGTAGCGAAAAGTCCAGGGGATAGCTCGCTCTAACGGTATGAAAACTATTTGCCTCTCCCCGCTTAGGTGCCCTTTCTAGCGGCCAGTCTAACAACTCTTCTTCGTCTTCCTATCCCCCCTGCCCCCCTTCCTGAGGAAGGGGGTAAATGGAAATGATTTCGCTAGCGTCACTTGGCACGATTGAGAAACCTGAGAAACTTGAGCAACCTTAGCAACCTGAGAAACCTACCACATCACCGTTCATACAACATCCCACATTTCCTCAGCGCCTCTTCCACTTGTTTCATTTCTTCTTCCGTCGCGGTTTCTATTAGATGGGTATGAATACCGCCGCTGATGGAGCTCAGAAGAGAAGCCCCGGTTTCTCGAATTTGTTTCATGAAGTGGGCCACGTCATTTTCATTGCGGATATCCAGATGGCCTTCCAATTCTCCGTAAATATCATGTTCTACTACCACATTATGCACCATTCCGCCGGCGTGTACAATAGCGAGCAATTCTTCTTCTGTGCCGTTTCGATCATGACAGCAGACAAAGGTGCGAAACAGGCCCTTTTGTTTCTTTTTCAAATAATAGCCCCGCGGGGTAGAAACGATGTCCATCCCACTGGCCCGAAGGAGTGCCACGTCGCCCACAATGATTTGCCGGCTCACCTGACAGGCCCTCGCTAAATCAGCACCCCGGATACGCTCCTCTGCTATTTCCAAGGCACGTTTGATATACCCACGCCTAGCCTCACTGTCCACGTTCTTGCCCCCTCTCGATTGTGCTCTCATGTCAACTAGAATCGTTGTCTAAAGGTTCTGTCGAGATGTTTCCAATTAACTGTCTCATCTCAACTAGAACCTCGTATAATAGGTTT
>DBLC01000059.1:24217-27930 GCA_002297935.1 Dialister sp. UBA734 | reverse complement strand
ATTGGGTGATACTATGCTTTTTTGTTTTGGTGACTCGTGACTGGTGACGGGTGACTCGGAAGTCATTCATCGCGTATCATTTGTCGGTTTGCGAGAGTTGGTAGATATGGCTCTCGCGCCATATCCTACCCTGACGTCAGGTCGAGGGGATGAAGTCTATAGAAGAGATAATTTCTTTTTCCAACCACCAAATCTCTTTAAAGATGTGCGCGCTTGATCTGGTTTGGATGGATTCCGAAATGATTCTTCCGAGCTCGGGCTTCATGTCCCTCTATCTATATAAACGGAAATTTGAGGGAAAAAACGAACATTCTCACGTTAGATTTTGATTAATTTTAGTTCGACGGTGCGAAGTAGGCTGTTTTCAACTGGCAATTTGCAATGATCGGCTGCTTACTGCCTACTGTGAGCAGCTTACTTCTCACTTATCCCTCTATCTATATAATCAAAAATTTTATGAAAAAAACGAACATTTTGAACATTAGAATTTTATTAATTAAATTGGCAATAGGATGTCAAAGGCACACAGCATTTCTGTGCCCTGCAGACTGCCTACTACCAACAGCTTACTTTTTTCTCCAACAATACTGTTTCCAATCGCAAAACTGGCAGGCCTTTCTTTGTCCATCCGGTGTGAGTGCTGCTTTATGGGCAAAGTCTTCCTTCATGATTCGATGGACCGTCTCATCAAATTGGGCAATTCGCTCCTGCACCATTTCTTTGGTATAAGGAAATGTGACCAGTGGTTCGGGGCTTCCGGTGAAATACAATTTCAACTGCCCAATGGATTTTTCAAATTTCTTTTCCACCAAGTAAGCATAGACTTCCAGCTGTCCTTTGTATTTCGCCATTAATGGGCTATCCATGCCAGGCTTTTTCCCGGTTTTGAAGTCGATGATATCCACCGTATCTCCATCGCCTTGGAGCAAATCGATGGTGCCGTCTATGATGTAGTCCTCTTTCACCAATTCCAGCGGCAGTTCGGCTTCTTGGATGTCGTCCCAGTGCCCCTTGCGGAAAGCTACATAGGCGGTGATTTGTTGAAACATCGCATCCAGTTGACTTTGGGACAGCCAGGTATTTTCTTTTTTCGCCAAAGACGTATAATTGGCCATCATCCAACCGTAGAGCACCGCCGGAGTGAGTGCTTTTTCTTCTCCCCGAAGAACCGCCCGATGAATATCTTCGATGGTTTCGTGAACCAATTGACCGAAGAGAAGTCCCATGCCTTGAGAGGAAGCGAAGCGATAGATGCGGCTCCATTTGTATTTCAAAGGGCATTCTTCATAGAGGGCCACTTGGGTGGTATAGGAAAACCGCTGCTTAAAGTGGGCCGCTTTGACGGGACGAAATTCCATTTTCTCATAGGGAATGCGGGGATCATCGTACTCCGGCAGCACCGACAGCGCCTTTTTAAACCACAGACTCGGCACCGATTTACGGGACTTGTCATCTATTTGTGACCCCAGCACCAGCAAGGTTTCGGCCCGGGAAAAGGCAGTGTAGTATTTCCGAAGGAAATCCAATTCATGCCACGTATCGCTCGGTTCATAGGGATACCGCCCCGCCACCTTGGCTGTGATGGCAGGAATCCAATCATCATTTCCCCAAGGACCATCTTCCAGAGACGCCACGATGACCACCGGATATTCCAGCCCTTTGGATTGGTGAATATTCAAAAAAGAAACTTTCCCCGACGGGGCATACCGTTCTTCATCTTCATATTCATCCACTTTGTTTTCAAACCACAGGCGGAGATAGCGATAAAAGAAGAAACACACATCGTCCACGGTTTCTTTTCCCTGTCCATGGTTGTCTTTCAGGAAATAGCCGAATCGATTGATGAGCCGCGTGATGGCCGATAAGTTGCGCACTTCTGGTACTTCCCCTTCGACCGCCTGATCGAGCCAATCGGAAAAGGGCGCAAAGGACAGCAAAGAATAGACCAGGCCCAGCAAACTATCGGGCATTTTCTTTTCATAGGAAATAAAGCTGCGGGTCCGTTCCACCCAATGTTTCAACGGCTGATACTCCGGCTGGTTCATCATTTGCCCCGCCATGGACAGGAAGAACGTATAAGTCTCTGTCATTTGTTCCGTCTCTTCCAGTTCCGGATAGTCTTCCATATGCATAGAAAAGCAGGAAAAGAGCTGCAGCAAACACCCCAATAGCCAAGCCACTTCTTTTCGTTCAAAGAAATGACCCGCCCGCGGTGCATACACGGGAATCTGATTTCTTTCCAACATGAGCTGTAAATCCTTTGCTTTGTAGCTTTTCACAGAATTCCACAACAACGCCACTTGGTTGTAATCGGTGATTTTGCCGCTTTTCTTTAACCGCTGAATCAGGTCTGTCATCTTTTTCAGCCAATTTTGGTAATTCGTATCGGTCACCTTGATGACCGACGGATGAAGTCCTTCTTCACTCGCTTTGATTTTCCCTTTCAAATACCGGTAATATCCGGGGCCTTCTTTTTTCCAAATCTTAGAATTGGGATACAGCTTTGTCATCCAGGCACCGCAAAAATCAATGATGCCCTGGGTGGAACGATAATTGGTGTCCAATTTAAAGAAATGACTCTGCTCTGTGCCGTATCGCTCACAGAAGCTCAAAATATTTCCCACCGTGGCCCCGCGAAAGCGATAAATGCTTTGGTCATCATCGCCTACAACGAATACATTCCGCTCCGGCCCCATGAGAAGATGAATCAATTCTTCCTGGATGTAGTCCGTGTCCTGGTATTCATCAATCATGATATATCGAATCCGTTGCTGCAGCAGTTTCCGGATGTCCGGATGGTTCGTCAAAAGACGATAAGTTTCCGTTTGGAGGCGGGTGTAATCGGTGAAATTTTCTTCTCTGGAAATACGTTCATATTTCATCATCATCCGCCCCAGCACTTCGCCCCGCCCTTGGAGCACATCCCCATACTTCCGGCGCAATTCCTCTGGGTCCAGCAATTCTTCCGAAAGGCCGCCTACATAATGACAGATGAGATCGCACCGTTTCCATGGACTTTTTGCATGAAATATCCCCATCCGATCGGTGTACCCTTTGGATACCACCTTCTCAAAATCAGGAATCTGATCGAACTCCTGTAAATGCCCATAGACCAGGTATTTCTGCTCAAATTGGTCGGTCTCTAAATAATTTCGTTCCAGCGTGGTATATTCTCGAAATTCTTTTAGAATCATGCGGCAAATGTGATGAAACGTGCCAAGGTACATGTCATGGAGATTCACTTCGATTCCCAAATGGGACAATTCATTGGTGAGACGGGTGGTCAGCTCCTTCGATGCTTTCACCGTATACGTGACAAGCATGATTTCCTCAGGCTTTACCTGTTTGTCCCGAATGAGGTGCAGCACCCGCTGGATAATAGTATAGGTCTTCCCCGTCCCCGGTCCGGCAATCACAAGCGTCGGCCCTTCCGAATACACAGCGGCTTTCTGGGAATCGTTCATGATGGCTCCTCTCTAATAATGTACAAAATAATGCGTAATGCGAAGTGCGTAGTGCGTAATGAAGGCCGGCGAGCGCAGCGAATTACTCTTATACGAAAATTTTCATGCGGTACCAAGCCCGTTTCTATATGCTCGCCGTTTTCTGGTGAGCAGTAGGAGTTCACAAATACACCTACCACTAACAATTACACGTCTAGGGAAACGCTGATTTAATCAAAGAGTCTGGAATTATATGAATTTTTATCCAAA
>DBLC01000059.1:0-24132 GCA_002297935.1 Dialister sp. UBA734 | reverse complement strand
AATCAGTGTTTCCCTAGTGACTCGTGACTAGTGACTAGGAAGAACATAAAACAGTCATCTATATTATAGTATAAAATAAAAAGCGATGCCCCATAAATCTGCATCGCTTTTTCCCAGTCACCAGTCACTAGTCTACCAGTCACGCTTATTACACCTTTGTATGCTCCCGCTTGTGATACCATTTCAAATAAAACCGCACCATGTTAGCCCCCATAAATTTGACCAGAATGATGATGCCCAAAATGATTCCTACCGGCACCAAGGTGATTGGAAGCAAAGCCGCCCCGGAACCGATGGTGTTATTGATGGTGCCGGAACCGGCATATTGATAGGCTGCGAAAATGGTCCGTTCATCATCATTGATGGTGCCATCTTCATACATATCTTTGGTCATAAAAGCTGCAATATCAGAACTGGTGAAGCTGGAAATAAATGCCAATCCAGTGATTCCTGGAATGCCCATCAGAAAACGCAAGAACGGCTGGAACAATTTTCCTGCTGCCCGAAGGGCCCCTAAATGTTCACACACTTCCACCAAACCGGACGCCACCATGGTAATCGGTACCATGGTCAAAGCAAAAGCAAACCCTTCCCGGGCTCCAAACCCGCCGGTTCCAAGCATAGCCACCTTCGCCCCATCGGCGTGACCAAACTGGCCCATCAAATTCATAAAATCAAAGGCTTTCAAAAAATTATCCTGATGACCCACCATACCAGAAAAGCAGACAATCAGAAACGCCAACGACACCCATCCCTTCCAGGTGACCTTATATTTTAATTGATCATTTTTCATATGTATTTCCTCTTGCGCTAAATCGTATATCTATTAAAAATCTGCGGCGCTATAAAATTTGATGCGCCGCCACCACCACTTCTAACTTCTCACTTCTAACTTCTCACTGCTTTTAATACCCCATCACAAAGAGCACCCCTCTTGTGACCCACATGGCAATCATGGCATCTACGATGGGCGTTGCCAGCATAATGGGATAGTAGCAACTCCGCACTTTCGCTACCATGACCACCCGGGCAAAGTGTCCAATCAACGTGCCCATGGTGATGCAGGCAGGAAATAGAATGGTCGCGTGCACAGCGCTGATGGTGCCATTCATATACATTCCCGCTGCCGTAGCCGCCCCAGCGGCTTTCGCAAAGAAGGCTGCCAACAGCACCACCGACGCTTCACCAGGAAGGCCAAAGAGTCCCATCACAGGTGACAGGATTTCCCCAATAATCGGCATGATCCCCGCCAATTTCAAAAAAGTAATCAAGGTATAAGCCATCACCATGGCTGGTGCAATCAGTTCGACGGTGATATAAAACCCTTTCTTCGCCCCTAGCATAAAATACTCTGGAATCGATAATTCTCTTTCTTTTTTCTCTTCTTTTTCTTCTGCCATGCTTCCACACTCCTTAAATAACTGGTAGCTAGTGACTAGTGACTGGTGACTAGGAAAATGAAATTCCAGTCACCAATCTACCAGTTACTGTTATAAAAAAACATTTTTCTAAAATAAATCTACAAGTCCACACTCCATATCAAAAATGGATTTCCCAGTTTCAAAAAACTCCACTGAGAAATCCATTTCACTCTGGTTACTTTATTATAGCATAAAACTAAAAGACAGCAGAGCCCCCAATCCCTAGTCACCAGTCACTAGTCACCAAAGTTATAATTCAGTCAAGAAGGTCATCAACAGTTTGCATCGTTCAAAGAGAGACGCCTGGTCGGCCCATTCTCTTTCGGTATGATTGAACTGGCCCTTGACCCCTAAAGCGCACAACGTCGGTACGCCGCACATGGTCAAGAACGTAGAATCACTGGCGCCGCCTACCGCGATGGCTTTCATTTCCGGGAAGCCATACTGTTTCGCTACGGCCTGTGCTTTTTCAAAAAGAGGCAAGGTGCCAGGCAGCTGCTCCATGGCCCCGAAGCGAATGAGTGGTTTCAGATGGGTCACGGTGTGATCCACATATTGTTTCTTTGCAATGGCCTGAAAATCTTTATCAATCCGTTCGATGCCCGATTGTTTGCTGAAGCGCACATCCACTTTGCACCAAGCGTGCTCCGGAATCGCATTGGCTACGGTGCCACCGCCAATGACACCAGCATTGACCGTGGTGCCTTCTTCCCAATTGGTTTCTCTCTGGATATCCAGAATTTTATGGGCCAATTCTTCCACCGCACTGCGACCGTCCTGGGGATTATTTCCTGCATGGGCTCCTACGCCATCGATGGTAAATAGATACTGGGCCGCCCCTTTACGCTGGATAACGATGCTGTTGTCTACGAAACTGGTTTCCAAATTGAATCCCATCACCGCCCCAGTGACTTCCTTCTTGTAATCCACATCGGCATGAGAATTCTGATGCCCCACTTCTTCATCACCAGCCAGTACGATTTTCAAACGATATTTGTCATAGCCAGCTTCGATGAGAAATTTCACCGCATAGAGCAGAATGGTGACGCCGCCTTTCATATCCAGCACACCAGGACCAGTGACCTTGCCATCGGTGACAGTAAACGGACGAGCGGCAGCAGTACCATCAGCAAAAACCGTATCCATATGTCCGGTCAAGACGACGAAAGGTTTGTTAGCTTCTCCGTACTCCGCCACCAGCATGTTGCCAGCCGTTTCGTAGGTATGGAAACGAACAGAAAAACCCACTTTTTCCAGAAAATCTTTGATATCCTGCCCCACCGCATCGACGCCTGCTTTATTGGCAGAGCCACAATCGCGATTCACCAAAAATTTCCAAGTGTCCATCATCTCATCTTTATGTACATCGACTTGATGAAACAAATTTTGTAATTCCAACATATATGTTCTCCTTCAATTATAGTGACTCGACCATGTTTTCCTAGTCACTAGTCACTAGTCACCAGTCACCAGTCACTAGTCACCAGTGACCTTAAGCAAGATCCCAATCATGAGCTTCGCCCGGGCAAAAAGGCTATCCACATCAGCCCATTCTTCTACGGTGTGGTTTCTGGCCCCTTCTACGCCGATGGAGCAAAGGGTCGGAATGCCTGCCTGCACGGTGTATGCCGCATCGGAACCGCCGCCACAAAGTTTCGGTCCCGGAACAGGCCAACCATTTTCTTTCGCCACTTCCTGTGCTACTTTGAGCAGTTCCATGGTTCCTTCGATGCGTTCCATTTCATCGAAACCAAAGGTATCAGAAATCTTGGTGGTCACGTCCGGCACAAACTGTTTTGCCACAATGGCATTCACTTTTTCGCGAAGCATAGGCAGGTCATCGTGACTGACGTAGCGGAAATCACATTCCACTTTGCAATACGACGGTGCCGCATTGGCTACGGTGCCGCCTTCGATGGTGCCTACATTGACATTATACCCTTTGGAGAGGTCCGACAGGGCTTCGATTTCAATAATTTTATGGGCCATTTCCAAAATTGCGCTTCTGCCATTCTGCGGATCATTTCCTACATGACATCCACGGCCGAAGGTTTCAATAATGAAACGCCAGCAGCCGCGACGCTGCACGGTGATGTCATGGTCCGTGAAGCCAGTTTCAAAGTTAAAAGCGCATTTGGCTCCCTTAGCTTCTTTTTTGATAATTTCCGGATTGTTAGAATAGCAATGAGCCGGTTCTTCGTCAGCTACCAGAATCACTTTGCAAGGGAAATCATAGCCTGCTTCATGAAGAGCTTCTAAAGAAGAAAGTGCGATGGTGTCCCCGCCTTTCATATCCAACACGCCCGGTCCATAGGCTTTGCCTTCTTTAATGGTAAAAGGACGCTTTGCCACTTCGCCTTTATGAAATACAGTGTCCATATGTCCCATGAGAATCACGTAAGGTTTAGACAGGTCGCCCCGTTCTCCAATGATGGTGTCTCCGCATTCGTCAAAGGAATATCGACGAATGGAAAATCCCAATTTCTCCAAATGAGATCCACAAAGATTTCCGATCTCCATGCCTCCTTCTTTGACACCAATCCCAGAATCAATAGAAACCATATCTTTCCATAAATTTACCATATAGTCTTTATGAGTATCGACCCAGTGGAATGCATTCTTTTTGGTATTCATCTTTATGATCTCCTTTTGTGTTTATTGTTTTAATGCGTAATGCGAAGTGCGTAGTGCGTAATGGTAGCCGGCGAGCGCCTCGAATTACTCTTATATGGATACATACACACCACACCAAGTTCTTTTCTAGATGCTCGCCGTTTTATATTTATACCTCAATCTTTTTATAAAAAAGGGGTATTGGGGCGCTTTATAAATTTGATGCGCCCCTTCCACCACTACGCACTACTCACTACGCACTTCGCATTATTTTTACTTTGTCATTTCCCACTTTTCTACCGTATGCTTCTCCACCACATCCATGTTCAGTTCAAAACCAGTGCCGGGCAGTTCTGGCAATTGGATTTTTGCATGAGAATCGATGTAGGTAGAAGGGGTAACGATATCATCGGCGTAGTAGCGATCGCTGCCGGGGATGTCGTTTGGATATTTATAGTACGGAAGGGTCGCTACGGCCATGTTATGTCCTCTAGCTACACCGTCATCGACCATGCCGCCGCACCAGGAGAAAACGCCCCGTTCGCCGGCGTATTTCTGAATCCGTCTAGCTTCGGTGAGTCCGCCTACGCGAGCCACTTTGATGTTGATGATTTTGCAGCTTCCCAGTTCGATAGCTCTTCTGGCGTCATCTACGCTGTCGATACTTTCGTCGAGACAAATCGGGGTTTCGATTTCTGCCTGCAGATGGCGATGGTCTACAATATCATCAGAGGCTAAAGGCTGTTCAATCATGAGAAGGCCCAGCTCATCCATTTCCTTGAACATCGGAATATCATCCAACGTGTACGCTGAATTGGCATCCACCATGAGCATGATGTCGCCGTATTCCTTACGAACTGCTTTCATATAATTCAAATCGTATCCTGGTTTGATTTTGCATTTCACTCGGCGATATCCCTGTTTCATATATTTCTCAATGGTATGAAGCAGTTTGTCCGGTGTGTCTTCGATGCCCAAGGACACCCCCGCTTCAATTTCATTTCTGACACCGCCCAGAGCTTTGTATTCAGGAATGCCCAATTCTTTGGAATACAATTCCCACAGAGCACAATCCACAGACGCACGGGCCATGCGATTTCTACGAATCCAGCTGGTGTGATCAAAGAACCATTCCGGGTCTTTGAAATCTCCTGCTTCAAACAGGGCGGGAATCAAGTATTTTTGAATGACAAAGAGAGCTCCCATAGTGGTTTCTTCATTGTACCATGGACGCATGAAGGCCGAGCAAGCCCCGCATCCCACGTTGCCATCTTCATCATGAAGTTCCACAATCAGGAAATCTTTGGTGGTATTGAGGCCAAAACTGGTACGGAACGGTACCTTGAAATCCAGACTCATTCTACGGATAATGGCTTTAGTTATTTTCATAGTTATCTCCTTTGGTAAAATGCGTAATGCGTAGTGCGTAGTGCGTAATGGTGGTCGGCGAGCGCCTTGAATTGCTCTTATATGGATATACACACTCCGCGCCAAGTTCTTTTCTATATGCTCGCCGTGATTTTATAAAAAGAGGAGTATTGGGGCGCTTTATGAATTGTGCGCCCCTTCCTTCACTACGCACTCCTCACTACGCACTACGCATTGATTTAAAAAAAGCGGAAAACACAGGAAGAGTCTCCCCCTGTGTTTTCTATATTGCTATTCATCCAGGTCCAGCACGTCTTCGGTTCTCTTTGGAATCAAGAGGGCGCTGATGGCACACAGTGTGGCCATGCCCATCAAGAAATAGAACACCGCATTGAAAGAACCATTGAACGCATGCACCAGGTACCCCATAATGACTGGAGAAATAAATCCAGCTACCTGACCGCCCATGTTAATCAATGTGGAAGCAGAGCCTGCAATCTTGCCAGTAACGATTTTCAAAACAATCGCAACAGCAGCCCCTAAAATGCAAGCCTTGAAGAAGTACACGCCGCACTGGAAAATAACAACCCACATAATGGTTTCTGCATTGTACATGAAGTACAGGAAAATAGCTGTCATAGCGGCACAAATAGCAACCATGTAATGTTCTTTTTTATCGAAATACTTATTCATGAACCAGCCGCACACCGCAGCGGAGAGGAAAGATGCCATGAATGGGATTGGTGTCAAGTAACCAACAGCTTTCAGATTGATGCCACGTTCTGCAATCAGATAGGTCGGCATCCATGCATCCAGCCCTTTATTGATGCAGGATACGCAGAAAGCACAAAGAACCAATTTCCAAATCATGGAGTATTTCATAAGGCGAAGGAAATATTTCGTCTTGCTCACTTTATCGCCAGAAGTTTCTTCCTTCGGTTTGGACTGTTTCACAAAGAGCGCATAGAAGAAAACATACACCAGACCTACAACGCCCAAGACCTGGAACATGCCTCTCCAACCGAACCACAGAATCAGTGGGACGATCACGATAGGCGCCAGCGCACTTCCGATATAGTTGGAAGACAGAATCCCGGTGGTGTACGCCGCACGCAATTCGCGAGGGAAATATTCCGCAATGGCACGGTAGCAGGAGCCAGCGTAAGGTCCTTCGCAAAGACCGAAAACGAAACGAAGGAATAAGAGTCCTGCCAACGTAGACGCATGACCGGTGGTAAATGTGAAAATAGACCACAAAGTCAGTGCCACAATAATTACCGTTTTGGATCCCAAATGGTCAGACAGCCAGCCGCCTGGAATCTGCATGATGGAGTAACCGATGAAGAAAGCGGAAATCACCACGCCCATTTCAGTCGGTGCCAAGTTGAAATCCTTAGAAATAGATGGCAATGCCAACCCAATGGCACTGCGATCGATATAGGAAATACAGAATCCTATATACAAGAAGAAAAATACAACATACCTGTTTTCGCTTTGCAGCTTTTTCAAAATCCCCATGAAAAACCTCCTACTCTACTCCTTTGCTATACGTAGTTGTTAGTTGTTGGTTGGTTGTTTGGTTTATTCTCCGAGTTCTTCCTATTTCCTCTCGCACAAAAACATACCGCCATTGGTTTAAGGTTTAGGGTTTATTTGCTCCCAAACCTTAAACCCTAAACCAATGAGACATAGAATGGGGCAGGTTGCTGAAAATGAACTCGGTTCATAAACCAACAACTAACAACCAACAACTAACAACTATGAAAGCCTTACGCACGACAAAAAGATTATCATGCATAAGGCTCCTTTGCCCTGCGGACATCACCTCATCCGCTATTTACTTTTCTTTGGCTTACGCTTATCATATAGAAAGTGAAATGTCCTTAATAGACCTTTATTTGGTCTTAAATATCATAGATGTGTTTAATGCGTAGTGCGTAGTGCGTAGTGGTGGCGGCGAGCACGTCGAATTGCTCTTATATGGATATATGCATTTATCACAAAGCCTTTTCTATAAGCTCGCCGATTTTGTAAGCGGTTAGCAAATACTGCCTATAGCCAACTGCCGACTTAATATAAAATGGGGTATTGGGGCGCTTCCTCATTTTGTTGCGCCCCTTCCTTCATTACGCACTACGCACTTCGCATTACGCATTCCTCAAGGAGGTGCCTTTATGATCAAAGTCGGTGTCGTCGTTCCCCATGAAATCAATGAGGAAATCTGTCAATTTCTCAAAAAGGAATTTACAGAAATTCATCCTGTTCCCTTTTCCTACGGATCCATTGCAGACATTCCAGATATTGTAAGCGGTCAGCAGAGCCAGTGCGATGCGTTTTTATTTCTAGGAAATACGGCCCGCCGCTATGCGGAAAAAGTCATCCCCCACACCAGCGAATGGGTCACCATCCCCCGTTCTACGTCCGCCCTTCTTCGTTTGCTTTTCCGCGCTGAAGTAGCTGGCTATGGCATGCGCATTGCCAGTGATTTGGACAATAAAGACTTCTTCCGTCTGGCGCTCCATGAAATTGGGTATTCTCCCAAAGATACCGCCATCGAAACGATTCCATTCTTTCCGTACAGTGAAGGACTGCTCATCAAAGATGCGGCCAAAATGGAAAAGCTCTATCGAGAAGGAAAAGTGGATTTCTGCATCACCATTTTTTACAAAGTTCGAAATATTCTCCGGGACAAAGGCATTCCCGTATACATCCTGCAGCCCTCTTTTGATGACATCCGAAGCGGTATGCAGCGACTTCTTTTATCCCACGAACTACACAGCCAGCAAAGCAACCGCATCTGTGCCATTTCCATTCACATTGATTTATTCAAAGAATCGCTCCCCGGAAGCAATGCTTATCACATGTCTATGAGCCATATGGAGGTGACCAAGCGAGTATTCCAATTTGCCCAGACCATTCACGGCGCCTGCGTGCAACAGCCACCATGGGACTATTTACTATTTGCCCCCACCAATTTGTTAGAAAGCCAAACCGAGCAATACCGCACCTTTCCTCTTCTCGATTCCGTATCCAATGGCACCGCAGTCACCCTATCCATTGGCATCGGATACGGCACTATGATCGACGAAGCCCAATACCGAGCCATCAAGGCCATGCAGCACGCCGCTGCCTTAGGAGGAAATACGGCATTTCTCATGACCCCCGACCTGACCACAAAGGTGCCTATCGCCAAGAGCATGCAAAAAGCACAAGAAAAAGAGGAACGGCCCATCGATGAGCAATTCCTCTATTTGTCCCAAAAATCCGGCGTCAGCCTCCGCATCATCGCCAACCTGTATCATGCCTGCCAAGAAACAGGGAAATGTCGATTCACGTCCTCGGAATTGTCCGACCTGGTAGGCGTCACCCCGCGCACCATCAACCGCATTCTAAACAAACTGATCGACCACCACATCGCCCAAGACGCCAGTCGCCGCTTCACCGGCAAAACCGGACGCCCCAGTCGGGTGATTGAGCTGCTTTTTGAAACGAAGAAACGAGGCAAAAAAGCAATGCGGAGTAAGGATTGGTAGTAACGTCGTAATATAATAGAAACGATGCAGTTTATAAAGGGTTATTATTCTACTGATTTCTCTTTCCTAACATATCACGGAAAAAGCATACTGCAGGGTAAAAAAAGGTTAATATAGGGTTATGCACTTTCGATAAGCACATAACCCTATATAACCTTTTTAACCTTGTTATAAGCGGTTGGATTTATATGTCAGGAAATGGGAGTGGGTAGACTAATAACCTTTTATACAATTGGGGCGCTTCCAAATTATGTGCGCCCCTTCCATCACTCCTCACTCCTCATTCCTAACTCCTCACTCAAAAAGAGCCTCATGAAAATCCATGAGACTCTTTTTTATTTACCCCTTACCGGAAAATCCAATGTCCTGCTTCCATTTTGTCGATTTGTTTTTCATCCACATCGTAACGGATGCCGTTTTCTTCATCGGGCACGATGATGGTGCAGCGATCAGTGATATCCACCATAGGACTGGTGATGTCTTCATCGAAATAGCGATTCGCTGCTGCCACGTCGTGAGCCAGTTCTGTAAATCCTGGCAGGCTGGCAAAGGAAACGTTCTGAGCCCGGCCGATGCCCAGTTCAGTCATGCCGCCACACCAAACCGGAATGTGATGTTTCACACACAGGTCATGAATGCGTTTCCCTTCATAGACACCACCACAACGGCTGGATTTGATGTTGATCACTTTACAACTGCCCAAGCGAATAGCCGCTTCTGCCGCTTCATAAGAAACGATACTTTCATCAAGGCACACCGGCGTTTCAATGGCCTTCTGCAGTGTCGCATGGTCCACGATATCTTCTTCCCCTAATGGCTGTTCGATGTATTGGAGATGGTACTGATCCATTTCTTTGAACAGGTCCAAATCTTTCAGTGTATAAGCTGAATTGGCATCTACGGTCAGTGTGATATCGCCAAATTCCTTACGAATTGCTTTGATGACTTCGATATCTTTTCCTGGATGAATCTTGATTTTTGTTCTGTGATACCCCTGTTCCAGGTAATGATAAATTTCTTCAAAAAGCACATTGATGTCCTTTTCAATGCCCAAAGACACGCCCACTTTGATTTCCTTCTGGGTGCCGCCCAAAAGGGTCTTCAAAGACTTACCGGTCCGCTGTACCATCAATTCCCACAGTGCATTTTCTACCGCTGCCTTAGCCAGACGATTGCCTTTGATGTATTCAAAACTCTTCATGAAAGATTCAGGGCTTTCCACGTCCTGATGAAGAATTTTAGGAATAATCATATTCTTTAGGATATGAAATACGGTGCCATTGTCTTCTGGATTATAGAAAGGACCATAAAAAGCCTTACATTCCCCCCAGCCCACCAGGCCTTCGGAATAAATTTTCACAAGCAGAGCATCTCGATTTTCAAACTTCGTAAAACTGGTCTGAAAGGGATGCTTGAATGGATTCAGAACACGAATGATATCCACGCGATCAATTCTCATAACGCACCTCCAATATTTTAATGGTTGCATTATAACAGAATTATATGAAGCGGTGCAATACACTTGTGATAAAAGGAGAGGAAAAGGTTATGCCCTTCGGGCAGGTTATTGTTCTCCCTATCCTTCATCCTAGCAGCCAGACAGGAAACAAAGAAAAAGGGTTATAAAAGGTTATGACATAAACCATAGTCCCATAACCTTTTATAACCCTTTTAACCTTTTAGCATTGCGGCATCTCTTCTATGTTAACAGCAAGAATTCATGCCACTATAATCCTATTTTCTTTTCCGTTTTGGCTTTTCTCCCTCATCATCCTGATGCGCACTATTTCTTGTGCTAGAGGTGTGTTCATGCCAGGTCACCCAAATGGATGTGGCTACGCAGACCGAGGAATAGGCACCGGAGATGAAGCCGATGAGCATAACCAGAGCGAAGTTTTTCGTCGTATCTCCGCCGAAGAAATACAGAGAGGCCACGCAGAAGAGGGTGGTGGTCAGTGTATAGAGGGAACGACGAATGGTCTGGTGAATGGAGTCGTTAGCCAGTTTCGCGAAACTATCGGTTCTGCGATGGGTGTGAATGGCTTCACGGATACGGTCGAAGATAACGACCGATTCGTTCATGGAGTACCCCAGAACAGTCAGGATAGCAGCAAGGAAGGACGCATCCACTTCCAAATGGAAGAACGCAAATACACCGAGCACCATCAGGATATCGTGGCAAATGGCAACGATAGCAGACAGAGCGATGCGATGTTCAAAGCGGATGGACATGTAGAGAATCATGGCACCGAAGGAAAGAATCACATTGAGCAATGTATTTTCTGTCACTTCAGATCCGATGACGGCACCGACGGTTTCGATACGTTTCACTTCTGCTTGTCCCACTTTGTCATTCACATGGGATACCACGGTCTGCGCTTCTTCGGCAGACAGGTTTCTGGTGCGGATGATCACATCGTCGCCGGCTTCGCCTTGGATATTTCCAGACAGCTGAATGGTGGCTGTTTCGAGACCATCCTGACGGAGTCCTTCACGGACCTGTTCGACCGTCACGTTCTGTGGGAAAGCCAGTTCCAAAATGGTGCCGCCGGTGAAGTCAATGCCCCAGTTGAAGCGGAAGAGGACAATGGAAATAATGGATAAAACAATCATCAGTCCGGAGAAGCCGAACCAGATTTTTCTTTTGGCAATAAAATCGAAGTTGTTAAACATTATTTGTCATACCCCCTTTTTCCACCAAACCACCAGGGGTTATGAATCCAATTGGCATCAATGAGGAACATCAAGAGCGTACGGCTCACGGTGATGGCGGTAAACATGGATACCGCAACGCCAAGGCCCAAGGAGAAGGCAAATCCTTTGACAGTGGCACTTCCCAGGAAGAACAGGATGCAGGATGTAATGATGACGGTCATATTGGCATCAAAAATGGTGACGAAGGCACGTTTGAAACCAGACTGTACCGCCAGACGCAGCATCTTGCCGCCGGCAATTTCTTCTTTGAATCGTTCAAAAATCAGGACGTTCGCATCGACGGCCATACCAATGGACAGGATAACACCTGCCACACTTGGCAGGGTCAGTGTCGCATGGAGCAGGTTCAGCACGCCCAGAAGAATGAGTACATACACCAGAAGGGCTACGTCAGCCACAAAACCAGCCATGCGGTATACCGCCAGCATGAAGAGCACTACCAGAGACAGACCGATGGTGAAAGCCACCACAGATTTATCTTTGGAATCCTGGCCCAAAGACGGACCGACCGTGCGGACTTCCATGACGGATACTTTGACTGGCAGCGCACCACTTCTCAGAAGAATAGCCAAGTCTTTGGCTTCTTCCAGGGTTCTCTGTCCAGTAATGACAGCGGAACCGCCGGTGATGGCTTCATTGACTACTGGATTGGTAAGCATTTCCCCATCCAGGTAAATCCCGATATGACGACCTACATTGGCGGCGGTCAAGTCACCGAACTTTTTGCCCCCTTCTTCACTGAATTCGAGAGCAACCAGAGGCTGTTTGTTCTGCCCCATCTGTTCTTTGGCGTTTTTCAAATCTTCGCCGGTCAGTTTCACATTGCCATCTTCATCTTTGAACTGAAGGACAGCGGTTTTACCAATGGTTTCGATGGCTTTCTGCGGATCCTTTTCCCCAGGAAGTTCGATGATAATACGGTTCGCCCCTTCACGCTGAATGATTGGTTCTGTGAGGCCCATTTCATTGACACGCTTCTGCATGATATTGATAACCTGGGTGATGGCTTCCGGAGTGACTTTATTTTCCTCCGTATCTTCGGCCTGCATGACGATATGGGTACCGCCCTGCAAGTCAAGGCCCTGGCGGATATGTCCGGCCAGCCAGCCCACCGTTCCCAGGAAAACGCCGATGATGACGGCAATCACTGCCCAGAACCGGATCAAATTCCCGGTTCTGACCGCGCTTTTCCTTTTCTTTTCCAACGTTTCAACCTCGTTTCCTTATATACTATGATTGAATAGCCAATCATTGGCTTGCCAACCTTTTTTATAAAATGCGTAGTGCGAAGTGCGTAATGCGTAGTGAATGTAGCAACGCACAATTCATATAGCGTTGCTCATTTTATAAAATACACGATAATACTTTTCTGTCTAAATCTGATACGCCATTTTTATACATAACTTTCATATTTATACAAAAAGGGGTATTGGGGCGCTTTATGAATTGTGCGCTCCTTCCTTCATTACGCACTACGCACTTCGCATTACGCATTTTTCGAAAGCAGCGAATAACAAGCAGTTGTTACCTGCTAACTGAAATCACACTCTTTTCAGTCACAATCTGTGCCATTTTCTGGTCAAATGGTTCAAAAGGAATGTCTGCTATGACTTGGAAATCCCAGAGGGTGACCACCCGTTTTTCAAAAGGCACATAGGACAGGTAGCGGTCATAGTAACCAGCCCCCATCCCCAAGCGGATGCCTTCTTTGGTACAAGCGACCCCAGGCACCAGGACCAAATCCAATTCTTCGGGAGAAATCACCTCATAGCCATCAGGCAAATCCCGAAGGCCGTAGGGACCTTTCTTGAAATGTTCCATAGAAAGAAGTCGGCCTGCTTCCATTTGTTTCTCCGGAAGGCACACGGGAATGTAGATTTCCTTCCCGTCCGCTAAGGCCTGACGAATCAAAGGGTCCAAGTCGGCCTCCCCTTTCATCGAAAGGTATGCCATGATTCTCTTGGCCTTCTGGTACGCCGGAAGAGACACAATCTGGTCTCGCAAAGCTAGGCTTTTTTCGTCTATTTCACTAGCAGAAAGAGCCCGCCGTTTGGCGAGCATCTTCTGGCGAATTTCCTTTTTCGTAACCGAAGAAGGAATATCCGACCTCATCATTTCTTTTCCTCTTTTTTCGTAGTCTTGGTGGTCTTGGAAGTTTCTTTGCCATTTTCATCGACTTCGACAACTTCTTCTACCACTTCGGTACCAGCATCTTTCGGATCGTCGACTTCTACTACTTCTTCGACAACTTCCGGTTCTTCTTTGGCTTTCACCATCTGATTTTCTACTGGTTCTGTAGCAGCGGCCCCGATAGCAGCAGCGCCTGCTTTCTTAGCCTCTTCCATATCCATCAGCTTCACTTCTCCGTGCTGGATGGCTGCTTTTTCTACTTTGATGACAACTTTCGGAGCGATTTCCAGTTCTACGTACTTGTCACGCAGCACCTTAATCACACCATGCACGCCGCCAGCGGTCACCACATGGTCTCCTTTTTTCAGAGACAGCAAAAATCTGCCTCTTTCCAGTTTCAGCTTTTTCTGTGGACGATACATGAAGAAATACATAATCCCTACCAGAATCAGAAAAGGCCATACCAGGCTGATAAAATTCATTACCTGTTCCATTTGATTCACCTCCGTTAACTTATATAGAGTTATTTTATCATATCTATAGGGTATTGTCTTTAGAAAATTAAAATAAAGTGCACATACATCATACGTATAAAGGTTATTATCTCAACTTTCCCACCTGAAAATACATGGATATATTCGATAAAAACTACGGATTTTACTATAAAAATAATAATCTTGACATGCAAAAGACACCCTTTCTCTAGTATTATATAGGTGACTAAACCGAGTAACAAAAGAAAGGATGTCACCTATATGATAAACCAAACTTCATTAAAAGAACAGACCAAAAATGATATTTATTCTGCAATGAAAGAATTGAAAATTTCTCAATTACTTCGTCAAGCTAACATACGCAAAAAAGGTATTAAATCATTCGATATTTTCGGGACTTTACTCGTTGTTGTATTCCTTAAGTGCACATTATTTCAACTTCTAAATTCTCAAAATAAGGATAACTATTACTCTAAAAATACCTATAACAGATTTTTGAATAATGAGTCGTTTAATTGGCTCAGGTTTTTAAGTCTTTTAGCATTGCGTGTTATTACCATATTTTCTCGTCTTACCAGACCGGACAGACCTGGTCTATTCGTAATAGATGATTCAACATTACACCGTGATAGAAATACAAAAGCTGAGCTTCTTGCAAAGACTTATGACCATGTAATCCGTAAATACTGCAAAGGATATACTCTTTTAACGCTTGGCTGGACAGATGGCTTTAGTTTTGTTCCTGTTGGCTTTAATATGCTGTCTTCTGCGAAGAAAAAGAATCGTTACAATGAAATATCTAAGGATATTGATCATCGTTCCATTGCATACAAAATCCGAAAAGAGAGCATAATGCCCAAGCCGGATGCTGTTATTACATTGTTGAAAAAAGCCCTGGATGTCGGCATTTACGGGAAATATGTTTTAATGGACACTTGGTTTACCACTGCACCGATGATTAGCCGAATCAAAGAGCTTGGACTAGATGTAATTGGAATGGTGAAACGCGGTCAGCAGAAGTATTTTTATAAAGGAAATGGCTATACATTAAGCACACTTCGAAAGATGGCCTGGAAGCATAATAGTGATCGGGTGATTGGTGAAATACAGGTTACTACAAATCGCGGAGTAGCAGTAAAACTCGTCTTTATTAAGAACCGCAACAAGAAAAACAGCTGGCTTTGCTTACTAAGCAGTGATATTACCCTAGATGCACAAGAAGTCATTCGCCTATATGAAAATCGCTGGTCTATTGAATGTTTTTTCAAGGTAGCAAAGTCTCAGTTACAGTTAGGAAAAGAGTACCAGAACATTAATTATTCAACAGCTGTAGCTAGCACAACTATCGTATGTACTCGATATATTCTGCTAGAATGGCTTCGCCGACAAGAAAATGATACTAGAACTCTGGGGGCACTCTTTCGTATGACTTGCGAAGAGGTGCAAGATGTTACATTCGAGGCATCTCTAGCGAATTTACTTCTGCTGCTAATGGATGCAGCAGAAAGTTTTGGAGAAGAATGCATAAACCTGATAAAAAGTAAAGTCAGTGAATGGATTAACTCTCAGCATAGATTTTATCGAGTATTAGCCTATCTTTCTTGATGGGAAAGTTGAGTTATTATCTTGCTCCATGGATCCATCTAACATATACGGTACACCGCTTGTCAAAAGGTTATACGGGTTATAAAGGTTATGGGCCTTTTGATCATCTCATAACCTTTTATAACCTTTTAACTTTGGATAAATGTACAGTGCTGAAAGAGAAAACGGAACAATACTAACCTGCCCGCAGGGCCAACCTTTATCCGCTGCGGCATCATACGAATTGTTTCCTGCTACCTTTACTTCACACTATCTCTTATATCCCGCCATGAAGCTGTCTCTAAATTCAGAGAAGTTTCCATCAATGATGGCTTGCCGCATGTCTCGCATGAACTGCAGGAGGAAATACAGATTGTGAATGGTCACTAAGCGGAAGGCCAGGAGTTCTTCCGATTTATACAGATGGCGAATGTACGCGCGGCTGTAGTGCTGACAGGTGTAGCACTGGCAGCCTTCTTCCAACGGGGCCCAGTCTTTTTCGTATTTCTTATTTTTCATATTCATGCGGCCGGAATGCACCATAGCCATGCCATTTCGAGCCACACGGGTAGGAAATACGCAGTCAAACATATCGATGCCGCGAGCCACCCCTTCCACCAGACAATCCGGTGTGCCGACCCCCATGAGGTAGCGGGCTTTATTCACTGGCAGCCACTGGGTAGTGTATTCCAGAATGTCATACATCAAATCGTGCGGTTCCCCTACGGACAGACCCCCAATGGCCATGCCGTCAAAAGGCATAGAAGAAATTTCCAATGCACTGCGTTTCCGCAGGTCTTTGTACATGCCCCCTTGGACGATACCAAACATCCCGCGGTCCGTTCTGGTGTGGGCTTTAATGCACCGTTCTGCCCAGCGAGTAGTCCGGGCCGTGGAATGGTCCGCATAGTCATAATCCGCCGGATAGGGAATGCATTCATCGAAAGCCATAGCAATATCACTGCCCAAATCTTCCTGGGCATGGATGGACACTTCCGGGGACAGGAACTGCTTGGAACCATCTAAGAAAGAACGGAAATGCACCCCTTCTTCGGTAATTTTTCGCATAGCCCCTAAGCTGAATACCTGGAATCCACCGCTGTCGGTCAAAATGCCCTTGGGCCAGTTCATGAATTTGTGCAGTTCCCCTGCTTCCTTAATCAGTTCCGTGCCAGGACGAAGGAAGAGATGATAGGTGTTGGACAGAATGATCTGGGCTCCCATATCTTCCAATTCCTCCGGCGTTACGGTCTTCACCGTCGCCTGGGTCCCTACAGGCATGAACATCGGGGTTTTGAACGTGCCGTGAGGCGTGTGAAGCAGCCCCGCCCGGGCACCGGTTTTCTTGTCTTCTGCGACAAGTTCGTAGTTGATTACCATAATTCTCCTTTTTATTTTTCAATGAAATCCAGTGAATACTCCTTTGAATTTTAACATATATAAATAACTTTATCTATATAGTGGCTGGTTATTCATTCAAATTTCAATGTCTCTGAAATTGGCATGACAAAAGTTTTGCGGTTTGTAACCGCAAAACTTCCGGAATTAGGTAAGTTTTGCGATTTCAAACCGCAAAACTTTTTGAAAGGATCTCACCATTACGATTGGATACAGAAAGTCCTTACCGCTAGGGAAACGCTGATTTAATCAAAGAGATATTGCGACTACATAGGACTCTTTTATATTTTGTGTCCAATGGAGAAATAGTTTCACTGGAAAGCATACTAAAACGAAAAGTCTCATTTCATACCATACGCAAAACAAATAGCCTAAAAGAATAACACAAAGATTCTTCGGCACGGCCGTTGGCCGGCTCAGAATGACATAAATAAGTGAGTTTGGCTAGATGGTAAAAAAGAACGGTTGTGAACAAAATCGAGGCTAACAGAGAAGCCTTAGTATCACTCATGAATCGAAGAACCTTTTCCACCAGAGTCATTCTGAGCCGCCCGAAGGGCGTGTCGAAGAATCTTTGTTGTATTCCCCAAGGCAATATGAAAGAGGAGAAGTATGAAATGAGCCATCGTCTGGGGCGTTCACATCCAAGGCTAACAGACAAACACGGTTAACTGTATGTATGGCAGCCAACATGAAATTCTATCAGTGCACATAATATTTCTAAGTGGTGAAATATGAGAACGTAAAAAAGAGAACCAACTCACCAAGGAGCTGATTCTCTTTTCACATTATGGTTGAGGCCAAACAACTAACAACCATCAACTATCAACAATCTACTGCCAACGGATTACGGCTAACCGCCTACGTTTCTTAGCGAATGAACATGGCGTCCCCAAAGGAGAAGAACCGATATTTCTGCTTCACTGCTTCTTCATAAGCAGCCAAAATGTGTTCTCTGCCAGCGAAGGAGGCCATCATCATCACAAGGGTGGATTCTGGCAGGTGGAAATTTGTGACAATAGCGTCGACCATATGCCACTGGTAGCCTGGGTAGATGTAGAGCTGGGTCCAGCCGCTGCCGGCCTGGAGGGTGCCGGTCTGTCCGGCAGATTCCAAGGTGCGGACCGAGGTGGTGCCTACGGCGATGATGCGGCGGCCTTCGGCTCTGGCCTGGTTGATCTGGTTCGCCACGTCTTCGCTGACGGTGTACCATTCTTTGTGCATTTCGTGGTCTTCGATGTTTTCTTCCGAAACGGGACGGAAGGTGCCGATGCCTACATGCAAGGTAACGAAAAGGAGGGTGGCTCCTTTTTTCTTCATTTCTTCCATCAGTTCTGGGGTGAAATGGAGACCTGCGGTCGGTGCAGCAGCGGAACCTTTGTATTTCGCATAGACGGTCTGGTATTCGTCGTTGTTTCCCAATTTTTTATGAATATATGGCGGAGTCGGCATTTCGCCAATCTGGTCCAACAGGCTGTCGAAGTTGCCGTCGTAGTGGAATTCCACCAAACGGCCGCCAAATTCGGTCTTGTCCAGTACGGTGCAGTAGCAGTTGGGCGCAAATTCGATTTCTACGCCTGGCAGTGCTTTTCTACCCGGGTTGACCAGCACTTCCCATGTGTCATTGCCTTTCGGGGTCAAAAGCAGCATTTCCACTTTTCCGCCAGTGTCTCTTTTCTTGCCGTAGAGACGGGCAGGAATGACTTTGGTATTGTTAAATACAAAAATATCCCCTTCCCGGATTTCGTTCAAAATATCCCGGAAATGGTGATGTTCCCAGGCGCCGGTGTTCTTGTCCAGCATCATGAGACGACAGGAATCGCGAGGTTCCGCCGGTTCCTGGGCAATCAGTTCTTTTGGTAAATCGTAATTAAAATCTTCCAGTTTCATATTTTACTCCTATATGATGAAATGTAATAACTTATCTAGCTTAATCCTAAATACAATAGGAGTCAAGTGGATTTAAATAACTATATACGTCATAGTTGTCATTCCAGCTTAGCCTTCGGCAGGTTATTTTCTGCCTATCTCAACACATTCAACAGCAAGACTATCATAGCGTTACGGTTAGCCCTTCGGGCAGGTTATGATTTTTACACAGAAGGTAATCATACTTTCTAACCGCCTTCAAGATAACCCCTTTATACCCCTTATAACCTTGATGGTAGCGGTACAGAGAATGATATCACTTAGCGATATCAGTAGAGTAATAACCTTTTCTCTATACGCTACCACTACCATGTCTACTTAGCTTAATAAATCTTCTCTATCTTCGTCCCGCTATAGTAGTGCGTCAAAATCTTTTTGTAGAAATCTTTGCCGTCCCCTTGTTTTTCTGCCATGGCTTCGGCGCCCCACTGGGAGAGGCCCAGGCCGTGGCCGTAGCCGTAGCCGGTGAGGGTGAGGGTATTTCCTTTGATGGAAATATCAAACAAGGTGCTGTTCAAATCGTAGAGGCTTTGGATTTTATCGCCCGAAATGGACTTATTTCCATTTTTCCCGATGAGGGTCACATGTTTCACTCGGCCAGAGACGCCGCGATCGCTGGCGGTGTGGGCTTCGCCGATGCGAAGTTTGGACAGTTTGATGCCTTTCACTTTGAAGCCAGAACCGGCCAGGGTATTCACGAAGGAGGACACCGACACGGTCTTGGTCCATGGGTTCGCGTATTTCTCTTCCGGCACCCCTTTCAGATACGGAATGGAGGAGCCCCACACATTTTCACAGTTTTCGGTGTAGCCACCGCCGCTGGAATGAAATACCGCGTCAATGGGCTTGCCGCCGTAGGTGACAATTTCGCCGGCGGTCTCTCGCACCGCCCGGTTGGTGGCTTCTGTTTCAGCACCAGCCCCTTGGTAGACCTGGCTTCGGGTGTCATCGGTCACGTCATAGCCAGAGGAGCGATAGCCGTTTTTGTGAAACATGGCGTAGGTTCTGGCGGCCACCGCTTGGGCTTTGATGGCATCGATTTTCCAAGACGGAACGATTTCACAGGGCACCACGCCTTGTAAATAGTCTTCCATGGAAACCACATTGACCAAAGTAACACCGCTGCCCCAGGCAGAAGGCACGGCCTTCATCTGTCCCCGGTACCGATTTCCTTTGGCAGAAAAAGCCACGCCTTGCTGTTTCGGTTTGAAATACACCGCACTGCCCGCTTTTTTCCCATTCACTAAAAGTTGGTTGCCGCTGCGGGTGATGGACAGGCGACTGCCATTTTTGTAATTGTCCACTGTTTTTCCATCACTTTGGGCCTGGAAATCGGTGAGTCCAGTGAGATTCACTTCACTGCCCGATAACAGCCCCACTTCGACCACAGGACTTCGACTGCTTTGTGCACCTCTGGTAGAACTCATATTCTTTGTGGTTGCACTTTTTTGTGTGGTAGAAATATTCTTCTTCACACCACTTGGGTTATGTCGCGCTGAAGTCCCTACATGGGCTTTGCGCTGTACCGGAATTGTTTTGGCACTCGCCGAATACGCACTTCCTAGCACCAACGCAGAAGCCATGCCCACCACAGCAAAGATTGCATGTATTTTCATAGATTCACCTGATTTGAATATTTTTTGACTAATGCTGGATGCCTGGGATAGAGTTCCCAAGGTTCTGTCCGTCTTTGCAGAACGCAGCCAATACTATGCGCCTTGGCACAATGATAACCGCCAGTGCGAGCTATCCCACACATCACTAGGAGCGGGCATAACCTAATACGCTTGCGGTGTTCATAGCGATGTATACCGCTAGAGCTGCCCCCTCTTTAATTCTCCCCCGCCGGGGGAGACAAGACATTAGTGTTTAATCCGCCAGTGTCCGTATTTCGCTACTATTTTGAGATTTCTCCACTCTCCTACACATTGCGTTTCATCACTTCTGCGCCATCAAGCACAAATACGACCGTTCGAAATGACGGATACGGCCAGAGACACATTCAATATTCCTAGGGCCTAGCTACTAATCCCTAGCTACTAGTCACTAGTCACCAATTATGCTTCCGGCATCGTTGCTCCCACATGGTCGTAAGCCGCTTTCGTGGTCATACGTCCTCTGGGGGTGCGGGTGAGGAAACCGATTTGCATGAGGTACGGTTCACACACATCCTCGATGGTGGCTCGTTCTTCACTGACAGCAGCCGAAATGGTGTCAATCCCTACGGGGCCACCGCCGAATTTATAAATGATGGCTTTGAGAATTTCATTGTCCAATTCATCAAGGCCGATGTCGTCCACGTGGAGCGCTTTCAGCGCCAAGGAAGCAATGTCTGCTGTGATGGGGCTATTTTGCACTTGGGCGAAATCGCGGATACGCTTCAAGAGACGGTTCGCAATACGCGGTGTGCCCCGGGAACGGCGGGCGATTTCCTCTGCCCCACTGTCATCAATGTCGATTTGCAGGATGTGGGCCGCCCGGACGATGATTTGTTTCAATTCCTCTTTGGTGTAGTACTGCATATGGTTTGTAATGAGGAAGCGATCCCGCAAAGGGGCCGATAAGGAACCGGCCCTTGTGGTGGCACCGATCAACGTGAAGTGGGCCAAATCGATACGAATGGAGCTGGCACCGGTGCCTTTCCCCATGACGATATCCAGGGCAAAATCTTCCATGGCGGAATAGAGTATTTCTTCTACGTTGCGGTTCAAACGATGAATTTCATCGATGAACAGCACATCGTGGTCCTGGAGGGTCGTTAGGATAGACGCCAATTCGCCGGGACGACCGATGGCAGGCCCACTGGTTACTTTGAACTGGGACCCTAACTCATTGGCAATGATTTTCGCCATGGTGGTTTTCCCCAGTCCGGGAGGACCATAGAGAAGCACATGGTCCAGCGGTTCTTTTCTGGATTTGGCAGCGGAAATATAGACTTTCAAGTTTTCCTTAAAGGCCGCCTGTCCGATATAATCATCGAGCCGTTGGGGACGAAGGGACAGCTGCCACGCATCTTTCTCCGTTTCTTCGGTGGAAACAATGCGCCCCTTGCTGCCCAGGACGTCCTCTTCCCCCTCGCCGCCGAGACTTTTAATGTATTTATTGTTCATATTGTGTACCTGTTTCTTTTAATATTAAGGTGACTCGTGACTAGGGACTGGTAACTAGTGACTAGTAGCTAGGCCCTAGGGATTAGGAGCTGTTAAGGTAAGGATTTGAGCCAGTAAGCATGATTTCACTGGAAGTGATAGGTTCTAAGGATTCTGAGGGTTCTCGAATGAGCCGATGAACGCTAGCGTTATCATCTCATTCGGAGCCCCTCAGAACCTTCAGAACCCTTAGAACCCTTAGAACCTTAAGAACCTTTTTCGCGAAAGGAATCATCGCATATTTCGCTTAACTTAACAGCATTATCCCCGACAGGGGAGACAAGACGCTAGTGCTTAATCCGTATTCCGCCACAACATTGGGATTTCTCCACTCTCCTACACATGGCGTTTCATCACTTCTGCGCCATCAAGCACAAATACGACCGGTCGAAATGACGGATACGGCCAGAGGCACATTCGATGTTCCTAGGGCCTAGCCACCAATCCCTAGCTACTAGTCACTAGCTACCAGTCACGAGTCACGAGACCCTATTTCCACCAGCACGGCCCGAATGAGGGTGGACACGTCGGTGTGCTGAGGCGCCAATTTGTGGAGAATCGGTTCCACTTCGTCGGCACCATAGCCCAGAGCCATCAAGGCCTGCATGGCCTTGCCGGTGATGCCTTCTGCCGCCGGCGTAGACGCCACAGGCATCGAAAGCGATTCTGGCATATCCAGTTTCGCCACTTTATCTTTCAGCTCCACCACCAGACGTTCCGCGGTTTTCTTGCCGATTCCCGGAAGTTTTGTCAAAGCGGTCACATTCTGTGCGCTGACAGCGCCGACGAAGGCCGCCGGAGCCATGGCAGACAAGATGCCCATGGCCACTTTCGGCCCGATTTTGGAAATAGAAATCAAGAGGAGAAATAAATCATACTCTTCTTGGGATAAGAAGCCGTAGAGAAGCATAGCATCTTCTCGAACAGCCATATAGGTAAAGAGCTTCGCCTCTTCCCCATTCTGCAGTCGCTGTCGGGTTTTATCGGAAATAAAAATCCGATACCCCACGCCGCCGGCTTCAATGAAGCAATAATCTTTAAACAATCCCGTCACGGGACCCTTAACATAGCCAATCATAGGCTTCTCCTTTTTTAATGCGTAGTGCGAAATGCGTAATGAAGGCACGGCGGCACAATTCATATAGCCGCCGCATTTTATATAAAAAAGAGGGTATTGGGGCGCTTCCAAATTTCGTGCGCCCCTTCCAACATTACGCACTACGCAAACCCTTTATGTTCCACCCGATACGCCGCGGTGAGGCCGATGGCCAGGGCGTCGGCGGCGTCGTCTGGGTCAATTTTCTTTGTGATGTGCATCATGCGTTTGACCATTTCGATGACCTGTTTCTTATCGGCCCGGCCATAACCGGTGAGCTGTTGTTTCACTTGCAGCGGCGTCACGTCGATGATGGGAATGTTTTGCCGATACCCCGCCAGTAGAATCACCCCTCTGGCCTGGGCCACTTTGATGCCTGTGGTGATGTTGGTATTGAAATACAGCGTTTCTACCCCCATGAATTGGGGCCGGTAGGTGGCGATCAATTCGGCAATCCCTTCGTAGACAATATTCAGTCGTTCCAAATCGCTCTGGTCTTTGTAAGTTTCAATGACACCATAATTGATGGGCGTGATCTGGGTTCCCACTTTTTCCACCACACCAAAACCGCACCGCCCCGTACCAGGGTCAATTCCAAGTACCCGCATAGGTCACCTCGTTCTCGCAATGTCGTTAAGTTAAGGATTTACATCAGTAAGCATGATTCCAATAGAAGTTTTAGGTTGCTCAGGTCTCTCAAGT
>DBLC01000060.1 GCA_002297935.1 Dialister sp. UBA734 | reverse complement strand
CTTTCCTCGCTTTGAATAAAAATTCAAGAATAATTTCAAACCATGATTAAATCAGTGTTTCCCTAGGAATCTAGGAATGTTTCACGTGAAACGTGACTCTTGCGGGGACATCGTATCGTCATTTCGACCGGTCGTATTTGTGCTTGATGATGTAGGAGATATGAAATAGGATGTGTAGGAGAGTGGAGAAATCTCGCAGCACTAGCGGTAAGGGCTTAATGAATCATATCATTGCAGCTCGCTAGAGCTGCCTATCTCGCCTTGCTCGAGGTATCGTTTCACCGTTGCGATTTGATTCTTTAAGCCCTTACCGCTAGTGCTGATGGGATTTCTCCACTCAGGGGCGCATCTCAATTCAATACATCTGTGGCATCAAGCACAAATATGATCGGTCGAAATGACGGAGAGGGGTAGAAGCAATTATTTCCTATTTCCAAATCCCTAGGGCCTAGCCACTAATCCCTAGCTACCAGTCACCAGTCACGAGTCACCAGTCACTCATTTAATACATAGCATAAAAAGACATAAAACGAAAATGACAAACAATTATATCATTTCCCTTGGTTCCAACCAGGGGGATTCTCTACGCATCTTGCAGCAAGCTGCCAAGGCGTTGGAGAAAAATAAGCAACTCAAAATTTTACAGAAATCATCGATTTACAAAACCCTTCCCTGGGGGAAGACGGACCAGCCGGTATTTCTCAATGCTGCCATGGTGGTTTCTTGGTCTGGAGAGCCGGAGGAGCTGATGCAGTTTCTTTTAGCAACAGAAGCTTCTTTTGGTCGAAAGCGAGAGATTCACTGGGGGCCCCGCACGCTGGATCTGGATATGATTTATGGATGGTCTGTGGAAAGACAATCTACGCTGCTGCGCTTGCCGCATCCTTATTTTTGGGAGCGGCCTTTTGTGCTGGTTCCGATGGAAGACATGGTGCCGGACTTTTCTTTCCAGGGGACGCCGATTCATCAGCGCCTCTTGGAACTAAAAGGATATGATGAAGTGGAACGGACCACCTTTTCTTGGGAAGGAGATGTATCATGGCAGAAACAGTCCGAATGATTGCCAATGTCCGCACCAAAGCGGGGACAGATATTAGCGAAAAGAAAAAAGAAGCTCCTTTTACAATCAATCAGGACATGGGCCCTTCGCTGGCCCAGAAGTTACAGAAAGAACTGGAGTCCCGTCTGACAATTTCTGATGCCAAACAGGTGGAGTGTCTCTCCGGCATCAGCGGCTCTCAGAAAGCCCTGGCGGCGGCAGCTCTATTACAAACCTGGGAACAGGCGGTCATCATTGTGCCGGACCAGAAGGATATTTTCCGCTGGGAAGAAGATTTGGCCTTCTTTGCTCCGGATATTTCCATCTTGTCCTTCCCGGTGGTGGAAGAAGCGGATGTGGAAGTCACCTTTACCAGTACGGAGCGGCTCCGGGAACGGATGCGGACCTTGGGGGCTCTTCTTTCTGGGAAACCACTGGTGGTGCTGGCTACTTCTGTCGAAGCGGCGCAGAAAATCGTATCGCCGGCGGATTTGCTGGATGGCGCGTTGTCCATTCACATGGGACAAGAAATAGAACGAGAAGCCTTCTTGGAAAAGCTGGTGTCTCTCCATTATGAACGGGTGGACCAGGTGGAACGGTGCGGTCATTTTGCGGTTCGCGGGGATATTATCGATATTTTTCCTATCAATGAAGAACATCCAGTACGTATCGAATTCTTCGGCGACGGAGTGGATAGCTTGCGCCTCTTTGACGAAGACACCCAGCGTTCTATTTCTGAAAAAGAAGAAGAGACGGTGTTCCCTCTCTTTGTGAAGGCAGAAAAGAAATCGGTGCTTTCTTCTTATATGAAACGTGGTCTTCTGTTGTACGATGAACCGCAGCGAGAGGAAGAAGGACTGCGGAAGTATTTCAAAGAAGAAAAAGCCAATCGGGACAAAGCCTTTACTTGGGGCGAAACCATTCGGCTGGGACGAAAAGCGGGCCACAAAGAGCTGGCTATGGTTCTGCTGAAACGGAAACTTACCGGCTTTAGCTTCGATACCGATTACAGCTGGAATGGTATCACCATGACGAACTACCAGCGGCAGATTCCTATTTTCATCGAAGACACCCGGCACATGCTGGAACGGGGATGGACAGGGCTGCTGCTGACGCCTCGTCCATCGGAGCGAAAGGAAATCGAAGCCATTCTGGGGGAATACCATATTCCTTGCAGTGAAACCCCTAAGGCGGGGACCGTGACTCTCATCAATGGCCTCTTGTCCGGCGGGTTTGAACTGCCCGATGACAAGTTGTCTGTCATGACCGCAGGGGACGTGCTGGGCCGGCAGAAGGTGCGCCGCATCAAAGGCGTGTCGAAGGGCAAGCAGATTCGCTATTTCTCTGACCTGAATCCAGGAGACTATGTGGTGCAGCAGTCCCATGGGGTAGGGAAATACATTGGCATCCAAACCATCGAGCTGTCGGGGATCCATCGGGATTACATCACCATCCAGTACGCTGGGTCTGACAAGCTGTACTTGCCGATGGAGCAGATTACCACCCTGGAGAAATACATCGGCCCGGAAGGGGAAACGCCGAAGCTCAATGCCATGGGCGGTGCCGGCTGGACGAAAGCGCGGGACAAAGCCAAGAAATCCATCGAAGAGTTGGCGGAACGATTGCTGGAAGTGTATGCGAAACGAGAAATCACCA
The DNA here is from genome assembly GCA_002297935.1 of Dialister sp. UBA734. Classification (GTDB taxonomy): domain Bacteria; phylum Bacillota; class Negativicutes; order Veillonellales; family Dialisteraceae; genus Dialister. The sequence goes on along the minus strand of DBLC01000060.1, from coordinate 2,278 downwards.
AAGGGATTTCCTTTGAACCTGATACGGCGGAACAGCGAGAATTTGAAGACACCTTCCCTTATGTAGAAACGGAAGACCAGATGACCGCCATTGATGCCATCAAAAAAGCTATGGAAAAACCGATTCCTATGGATATGCTTCTTTGCGGCGATGTGGGATTTGGCAAAACTGAAGTGGCTATGCGGGCGGTATTCAAATGCGTCATGAGTGGCTACCAGGCCATGGTGCTTTGCCCGACCACGGTGCTCTCGGAGCAGCATTATAAAAATTTCAAAGACCGGATGGATCACTTCGGTGTCCAAATGGCGGTGCTGAATCGATTCACCTCTTTGAAAGAGCGGAAGGACATATTGGCCCAGCTGGCGTCCGGCGAATTGGACGTGATCATCGGGACCCATGCGGTGCTGAATAAAAAAGTGAAAGCCAAACGATTGGGCCTTTTGGTGGTCGATGAAGAACAACGATTCGGCGTGGTACAAAAGGAAAAATGGAAATCCTGGTCGGCCGGTATCGATGTGCTCAATTTGTCGGCTACCCCGATTCCGCGAACCTTGCACATGAGTCTCACCGGCGTGCGGGACATGGTGACCATCACCACGCCGCCGTCGAACCGTCATGCCATTCAGACCTACGTGACCGAATACGACGATGGCATTGTGAAAGACGCCATTCTCCGCGAAAAAGAACGGGGCGGGCAGGTATTCTTCGTGTACAATCGCATTGAAACCATTGGCGCCATGGCAGACCACTTGAAGAGCATCCTGCCGGAAGATATTACCATCGGGATTGCCTACGGACGAATGGAAGGGCGGCAGCTGGAAAAAGTGATGATGGATTTCTATGAAGGAAAATATGATGTACTGCTGTGCACCACCTTGATAGAAAACGGACTGGACCAGCCGAATGCCAATACCATGCTGGTCTATGATGCAGACCGTATGGGTCTGTCGCAGATTTACCAGATGCGCGGCCGGGTGGGCCGCTCGGAAAAAATTGCCCGGGCCTGGTTCTTCTATCGCAAAGGAAAAGTGCTGTCCGAAGTGGCAGAAAAGCGGTTGGACACCATTCGAGAATTTACCGAACTGGGCAGCGGCTTCAAAGTGGCTATGCGAGATTTGGAAATCCGCGGGGCCGGCAATCTTCTTGGCTCGGCCCAGCATGGAAATATTGCCAGCATCGGTTTTGCCACCTATTGCAGTATGCTAGAAGAAGCGGTGGAACGCCTGCGGGCCATCCGAGAACATCGGCCGGTACCGAAGAAACTGCCCAATACGACCATCGAATTCCGTCAGGATGCGTACCTGGACGCGGGATATATTAAAAACGAAGAACAGAAAATGGAAATCTACCGCCGTCTGGCTGCTGTGGAAGATGAAAAAGCACTGGATGATCTCATCGATGAAGTGGTGGACCGGTTCGGTACGCCCACGGTTCCGGCGGAAAAACTGTTTCATATTTCCAAGATTCGAGTCAAAGCCAAACAGTTGGGCATCGGGAGCCTTTTGGATGAAGGAAATAGCTTCCTCATCACCTGGGCTGACGAAAGTTTCATGAAAGGCTGGAATCCAATGAACCTTCCAAAGAGTTGGATTCCTTACTTGAAATTCTTACCCGGTTCTCCTACGAAACTCCGTATCAGAAAGGAAATCGCACAAGGGGATATGATGAAATGGATGGCTGGATTTGTGGATGAACTGTTGAAAGAAGTGAGGGGGAAGTAGGTTGTTGGTGACTGGTGACTAGTGACTGGTAGCTAGTAACTAGTAACTAGGCCCTAGGGATTAGGTTTCTCGAAAGTGCTGCTAGCCAGATTCGTCATTTCGAAGAAATAGACTTTTCGTTTTTTGAGTGTGCTGATGGACGCTGGCGTTATTCTGGCTTTATCGCCCCCCGCCGGGGGAGAATTAAAGAGGGGGAGGCAGTAGCGGTATACCTCGCCATGAACATAACAAGCGTATTAGGTAATACTTACTCACGATTAAATTCGTATGACCCAAGAAGCATTATTGAACTGTCATTCCCTATGTTCGAAATGACGACAGCAATTGGAATCCTAATCCCCAGTCACCAGTCACGAGTCACCAGTTAAACAATTCGTAACCTTTTTCCACTCCCTCTTTACATTTCTCTCTAAATCTGATATCACTATATAGTGACTGTTTGTGGATTTGTGTTTCAAAAGGATTCTCAGGTTACTCAGGTTGCTTAAGTTTCCCAGGTTTCTTGAATGAGTCAATGACGTCAATGTTGTTAAGTTAAGCGAAATATGTGATGATCC
>DBLC01000021.1 GCA_002297935.1 Dialister sp. UBA734 | reverse complement strand
TGGTGGAAGGGGCGCACAAAATTTGGAAGCGCCCCAATCCCCCATTTATATATTGTCAGGAAATATACAATGATTCCTGCTGTGTCACAGCTGTTAGCTCTTAGCTGCTAGCTACTAGCCGGCTAGAAGCCAGAAGCTAAGAGCTAGCAGCTGTGACACTAACGAATTCCAGAAATTCCTAATCTCTAGCTACTTTACAATAATTTTGCGGCGCTTCCAAATTTGATGCGCCGCCACCTTCATTACGCACTACGCACTTCGCATTACGCACTATTTCCCCCATCACCCATTTTATTTCTAACCAAAAGGAAGGAATCCACTATGAACCATCAATTCTTACCAAGCTATACCATCGGAACTGACGCTTATGACAGCGTGTATGACGTATGCCACTATTTCGGAAAAACCGCTGTCCTCGTAGGCGGTCATAAATCCCGTGCCGCTGCGGAAGGCAAGCTCCGCAAAGCCTTGGAAGGGAAAATGGAAATTCTGGATTCCCTCTACTACGGCGGCGACGCTACCTACGAAAATGCCGAAGCACTGAAACAGAACGAAGCCTTCCAGAAAGCTGACATGGTTTTCGCTATGGGCGGCGGTCGTGCCATCGATACTGCCAAGAAAGCAGCCGGCGAAATGGGCAAGCCTTACTTCACCTTCCCGACCCTGGCATCCAACTGCGCTCCGGTCACTGCGGTCGGTGCGTACTACTATCCAGATCACTCCTTCCGTCAGGTATACTACGTGAGCCGTCCGGCTTTCCATACCTTCATTGACACCGACGTGATCGCCCATGCACCGAAAGAATACCTCTGGGCTGGTATCGGCGATGCGCTCTCCAAACAGTACGAAGTGGAATTTTCTTCCCGCGGCGACGAATTGACCTATGGCAGAAGCCTGGGCGTACAGCTCGCTGGCGGCTGCTCCGCAGGCCTTTTGAAATACGGCGAAGAAGCCCTCCACGCGGTGGATGAAAAGAAAGTGAACTACGCCCTCGAATACGTCGCTCAGAACATCATCTTCTCCACCGGACTTATTTCCAACCTGGTACCAGAAGACTACAACTCCAGCGTGGCTCACGCCCTGTACAACTCCCACACCGGTGTAGCCCATGAAGGGGCCCACCTCCACGGGGCCGTAGTCTGCTACGGCGTCCTGGTTCTCCTCACCCTGGACGGCCAGCTGGAAGAAAGAAATAAACTCTATGAATTCTGCAAAAAGACTGGCCTCCCCCACTGCTTAGCTGACGTAGGCCTCAAAGACTGCAAAGAACTGGTCCTGAACGCCCTGCCAAAACCAGATCTGAACAAAGTCCCCTACCCGGTGACCGAAGAACTTCTCACCAAAGCCATTCAAGATGTAGAAAACTTGAAATAGATGATTCCACTTGTGTCAACTATCATGTAAATGGCTGTCTAAAAGGTTATTATCTTGCTGATTTCTTTTTGGTCATAAGCCATTTACAGGACCTATTAAAAGGTTATTATTCTACTGATTCCGGTTTATTCAACAAATAAAAAATACCGCTACCATCTAGGTTACAAAGGTTATGCCAATTCTATGAAGTAACCTTTTTAACCCGATGGTAGCGGTATTTTTTATTTGTTAAGTAAGTAAAAGCTGCAGAATAATAACCCGTTCAACCAGCTTTTTTACATGATAGGTGTCATAAATCAAATCTGCAGAGCACTAACCTTTTAACCAAACCTTTACATGGCTAGTGTCACAAACGATCTCACACCGCTATTATTGCATCCCAAACGGTTCATTCCCGCTTCCTGGCAGGCGATAGACGCCGGTTCCCCACAGGAAAAGGAGGAATTCTACAGCCCGTTTTCCTAAAGGTTCCAAAAAGCTTTCAAACATATCATCCATAGCTCCCACTCCTTTACTGTTCCATTATGAATTAATAAACAACTTAGTGAATTTTAATACACTAAGTTCTCGATTTTAATGTACAAGTTGTTCTGTAAATATACTACCACACAAAAAGACGAGAAATCTATCATCAATTTCTCGCCTTTGTGTGTTATGAAATAAAATGAATAAATTGTACGGTATTGCATACTTAATCGATCATATTTATATCTGAATGACATCCATATAGTGTAAAGGGTTATCATTGTGGCTCCCTTTGATATCCTATTTCGTAAAACGGCTTGTCACAAGGTTATTATTCTGCTGATTCTCTATATCCAACAAATAAAAAATATCGCTACCAATAGGGTTATAAACGGTTATAATCACTCCATAAAATACCACTTTTAACCCTGATGATAGCGGTATCTTGCTTTGTTACATAATCGGAATCAGTAAAATAATAACCTTGTGACAAGCCGTTTACATGCCAAGTGTTATCAATGAAATCATCGATTATACCCTTTACTACTTACGGTACTTTATGATTTGATATCCTATCGTCATATCTACTATTTAAAGTATTTCTTCACAAAATCCACCGTATCCAGTCGGAGCACTTTTCCTGACAGGTACGCCAGTGGGCCTGCTTCTTTACCGAAGTCGAAGCGAATTTCGGCCGAGCAGAGGAGCTGCCGTTTTTCTTTATACTGCCGGTTCAGTGCTTTAGAGCCATATTTGTCATCCCCCAAAAGAGGATGCCCTACGAAGGCCATCTGGCTTCGGATCTGATGGGTACGGCCAGTCACCAAGTGGCACCTGACCAAAGAAAAGTCCCCTGCCACAGCCAGTCGTTCGTATTCTGTAATGGCCGTCTTGGACCCTTTCACCGGTTCTTGCGACACATAGACCTGATTCTTCTTTGCATCTTTGAAAAGCTGATGTTTCAAGACCCCTCTGACCGGTTCGATCCGTCCCCGCACCACCGCCAAGTAGGATTTACTGATTTTTCGTTCTTTGATGAGAGCCATCAAACCATCTCGATCGGCCTCGGATTTGGCAAACAGAAGAATCCCCTGGGTATTGAAATCAATGCGATGCACCGGATAGGCCTTGGGCTTTCCTTGCTGCTGCAAATACCCATTGACCCGGTCCAGCATGGTATCTTTGACTTTTCCTGTCACATCCAAAGACAGCACCCCCGCCGGCTTATTCACCGCCAAGATATGGTCATCTTCATAGAGCACCACCACAGGCCGCGCGGCTGATTTCTTTTCTGCGTTTTCCAGCACAAAAGACTTCACCTCATCACCTGCCACCAAATGGTAAGACGGCTCTTCCTTTTTTCCATTCACTTTTATTTTCTTCGTCCGCAAGGCCTTCATGAAAAGCGACCGAGGCCAATGTTTCTTCTCCATCAGAAACACATCCAGTCGCTTCCCCTGCTCCTTCTTGGTTATGGTAAATACTTCCATGATTCTCCTTACACGTTACTCAGGTTGCTCAAGTGGCTAAGGTGACTCAGGTTCCTCGCATGTGCTTATAAGCGTTATTATCCACTCTTAGTCCCCTTCCTTTGGAAGGGGATAGGACTTGAGCGTAGCGAAAAGTCCAGGGGATAGCTCGCTCTAGTCATGCTACCACCACAGAACCTTTACATGCACGCTTCATCTCCATGTTTCTCTAGGCATGCCATCGCTACAGAACCTTTGCATACACACTTCACCTCTATGTTTCTCTAGCCACACCATCGCTACAGAACCTTTGCATACACACTTCATCTCTGTGTTTCTCTAACTACGCCACCGCTACAGAACCCCTAATTCCCAGTCACCAGTCACCAGTCACCGACTATTGTATCGTCCGCTCTTCTTCCTCATCATCTTCGTACAAAATCGAATCCGCCATCTGCCGCGCCATGGTGCAAAGCGTTTTCCGCACTTCTTGCTCATGTTCTCCTGCCACGTCAAAAGCACCGCACACGGCCTGTGATAAATAGGCCAAAGCAGGTCCCCGATTTTCTTTATTGATGATACACTCCACCGTGCCGTCGGTAAAGGTATGAATCACCACCGCCGGCTGCCCAATTTCTTTCATAACATTCCTCTATTCTTAGTTGTTGGTTGTTAGTTGTTGGTTGTTAGTTGTTGGTTGTTGGTTGTTGGTTGTTGGTTATTGGAATTTCTAATCCCTAGGGCCTAGCTACTAGTCCCTAGTCACCAGTCACCAGTCACCAGTCACCAGTCACCAGTTATTATAGCAAAAACATCTCATTCTTTCATGGAAAACAAACCTTTTACGTCGGTAAGTTGCGCTTTATCAACCGTAAGATGCAATATATAATCTTTAAGTAATAATAGATATTTTTAATTAGATATAGCTTATATATTCCAGTATAATAAAATGCAACATAGGAAAATCCAACGTCTAAGGAAACACTGATTTAATCATGGTTTGAAATTATTCTTGAATTTTTATTCAAAGCGAGGAAATGAAATCCGCGAATAGCGAGCTATTTAAGGATTTTCTTGACGATGATTTGGATAAAAATTC
>DBLC01000136.1:4847-12785 GCA_002297935.1 Dialister sp. UBA734 | reverse complement strand
AGAGGAAGAGGGTAGACGCTAGAGATGTTTCCGTCACAGTCACCAGTCACCAGTCACCAGTCACCAGTCACCCCCATCATAACGCAAAAAGAAAGGAGATACAATGTTTCACGTGAAACATGCAAAAAAGGGTTATAAAAGGTATGAGATTATCCCAAATCCCATAACCTTTTATACCCCTTTATAACCTTGTGCCAAGCGATCTAATCACTATGTTAGCAATCGGACAAGGTAGGATAATAACCTAATACCCAATCCCTAGCTACCAGTCACCAGTCACCAGTCACCAATAAATTATTCCCCTTCTTCTTCCAGCACATGGGCGCAGCGAGCGCAAACGTGTGGATGTTTCGGATCGGAGTCTACGTCAGCGGAGCGTTTCCAGCAGCGTTCACATTTTTCCAGTTCACAAACAGCGACGCTGGCTTTGACGGTGCCTTCTTCGTTGGTAGCAGCGTTTTCAGGTGCGGAAGCGGTGCCTTCTACGACGTGTGCCTGGGAAACCAGCAGGAAGTCTGCCAGTTCTTTTTCCATGGCTTTCACGATGTCATAGGCTTCACCATCAGCGTATACGGTGACTTCTGCATCCAGCGGATGGCCGATGACTTTGGCCTGACGGGCTTCTTCCAGTGCTTTCATAGCGACAGCGCGGATAGCCAGTCGTTTCTTCCATTTTTCATCCAGTGCTTTGTCCAGGTACTTTTCGTTCACTTTCGGCATATCAGCCATATGAACGGACCATTCTCTTTCTTCCTTATTCGGAAGGGCCTGCCAAACTTCTTCAGAAGTGAAGCAGAGAACCGGAGCCACCAGGCGAACCAGGGTGGTGAGGATTTCATACATAGCAGTCTGTGCGCTTCTTCTCAGATGGGAATCTGCTTTTTCGGTGTACAGACGGTCTTTGATGATGTCCAGATAGATAGCGGACAGGTCGACGGTGCAGAAGTTGTGTACTGCATGGTACATCACATGGAATTCATAATCATCATAGGCTTTGAGAACTGTTTCTTTCACCTGTTCCATGCGAAGCAGTGCCCAGCGATCCAGTTCTTCCATATTTTCATAGGAAACAGCATCTTTCTTCGGATCGAAGTCGGACAGGTTGCCCAGGAGGTAACGGAAGGTATTTCTAATCTTTCTGTACACATCACTCATGGATTTGATGATTTTATCAGACAAACGAACGTCGCCCTGGTAGTCTACAGAAGAAATCCAAAGACGCATCACGTCAGCGCCGTATTTGTTGATCACGTCCTGCGGTGCTACCACGTTGCCGACGGATTTGGACATTTTTCTACCTTCGCCGTCCATGGTGAATCCGTGGGTCAGTACAGCCTTGTACGGTGCATGACCATTGACTGCCACAGAGGTCAAAAGGGAAGAATGGAACCAGCCGCGATGCTGGTCAGAACCTTCCAGATAGAGGTCGCATGGATAGCTCATGTCTTTCCAGGATTCTTCTTCCGGCTGTTTCAAAACGCCGTTCCAGGTGGAACCGGAATCGAACCATACGTCCATGATATCTTTTTCTTTATGGAAATGGGTGCCGCCGCAGTGTGGGCATTTGAAACCTTCCGGCAGCAGTTCTTCAGCGGAATGAGCCCACCAAGCATCGGTGCCTTCTTTTTCTACGATAGCTTCCACTTTCTTCATGGTTTCTGGAGTGATGATCCATTTGCCGCAGTCATCACAGTAGAAGGCCGGAATCGGCACGCCCCAGGAACGCTGACGGGAAATACACCAATCCTGACGGTCACGAATCATATTGTACAAACGGTCATGGCCCCAGGATGGAATGAAGCGGGTATCATCGACAGCTTTCAGTGCTTTGTCTCTGAAATCGTTGATGGAAGCAAACCACTGGTCGGTCGCTCTGTAGATGACTGGTTCTTTACAACGCCAGCAATGAGCGTACTGATGGTGAAGAGATTTCTTACCAAGCAGGTGGCCTTCATGAGCCAGAGCGGAAATGACCGGACCTTCGGCTTCCCAAATGGTCTTGCCCTGCAGGAATTCGCCTGCTTCCGCCGTCATATGACCTTTTTCATCGACCGGGCAAACGATTGGCTGGTGCAGTTTGCCAGCGTTTTCATAGGTTTTGTACACTTCAAAGTCATCAACGCCATGACCAGGAGCGGTATGAACGCAGCCGGTACCAGCATCGAGGGTGACATGGTTGCCTTCGAGAACATAAATGGTTCTGTGATATACATCATTCAGCGGATGCTCGAAAGTAGCCAGATCGAATTCAGACCCCTGCATTTCGCGGCCTACAAATTCGTAATCTTCCACTTTGCAATCAGAGAGAGCCGCCGGAGCCAGTTCCTTATTCATCAGGTAATATTCATCAGCGGCCTTGTTGTGTACCCATACATAGGTGAATTTCGGGTTCACGCTGATGTAGCAGGAAGCCGGGATGGTCCACGGGGTGGTGGTCCAAATCACAGCAAATACTTTGCTCTTGTCTACCCCTTCCGGTTCCAGACCGTGAACGTCGATCATCGGATATTTGACATAAATGGACGGAGATTTTCTGTCCTTGTATTCGATTTCTGCTTCAGCCAGAGCGGTTTCGCAGTGGGTGCACCAGTATACTGCTTTTTTGCCTTTGTAAATATAGCCCTTGTTAGCCATTTCGCCGAAAACTTCCAGTTCCTTCGCTTCCAGATGAGGATCAAAGGTCACATAACGATGTTCGAAATCACCGACAACGCCCATGCGAATGAAATCAGCCTTCTGGATTTCAATCCATTTCTTAGCGTAAGCCAGGCATTTTCTGCGGAGTTCCAATGGAGTCATGTTGGCACGATCTTCACCGGAATCTTTCAGAACCGCGTATTCAATCGGCAGACCGTGGGTATCCCAACCTGGTACATAAATGGCTTCATTGCCAGCCATGTGATGGTATCTGACAATGATATCCTTCAGAGTTTTGTTCAGCGCATGGCCGATGTGAATCTTGCCGTTCGCATAAGGCGGGCCATCGTGAAGTACGAAAGTCGGAGCGCCGTCTTTCTTTCTCTTTTCGATTCTCTTTTCATACAAATGATTCTGCTGCCAGAATTCTACAAATCCCGGTTCCTTCTTCGGCAGATTGCCACGCATCGGAAAATCGGTCTGCGGCAAGTGCAAAGTTTTGCTGTAATCCATGTTGTTCCTCCTAGTGAAATGTGTCTCTATGGAAATACCTACTTTAAAATAAACATGGCGGTATTGTTGTCGGTTGTTAGTTGTTGGTTGTTGGAAATCCCCAAACAACCAGCAACTAACAACCAACAACAAATTTCAGAAAATAAAAAAATCCCGCCCGATAAGGGGCGAGAAAATTCCCGTGGTACCACCCTAATGACCTTCCGGCCACTCGGTACAGTTAACGATGTCCCGTCAGGGCTTTTCTTCCCTGAAGCTCCGAAGTGATCCATTCACGCCCTCATTGCCACCCTTCCACCAATGGACAGCTCTCTAGAAATAAGTTTCACGTGAAACGTCTTCATCCATGCTTGTATAACGTTTTTCATTATATATATATGAGAGAGGGAAGTCAAGGGGATTTTTGATTGTCTGGGGAGTAGCTAGGGATTAGTAGCTAGGCCCTAGGGATTGGGAAATAGTGAGGAGTGAGGAGTGAGGAATTAGGAGTGAGGAGTGGTGGAAGGGGCGCATCAAATTTATAGGGCGCCCCAATGCCCCTTTTATAAAGGGTATAATTCTTCTGATTCCGATTGTTTCACAAAGAAAAACTACGGCTTGTCACAAGGTTATAAAGGGTTATAAAAGGTTATGCTATTCCGTATTTCCATAACCTTTTATAACCCTTTTACCCTTGTCACTAGCTGTACATGCTCTTTGTGAAATAATCGAAAGCAGCAGAATAATAACCCGTTACATACGTTTCACGTGAAACATATAAAAGAGGGGTATTGGGGCGCCCTATATTTTTGATGCGCCCCTTCCACCATTCCCAATTCCTCACTCCTCATTCCTCATTATAGAAAGCACTTCTCGTATATGAGACACTGCCTCTATGGTAAGCGACATATCCGATTCGCCCAAATCGCTTCGATTGGCCTTAGGCAGTATGATTCCTTTCATCCCGGCCTGCCGAGCGCCGAAGGCTTTTTCTTGGATGCCGCCAACGGGTTTCACTTCGCCGGAGAGGGAGATTTCTCCTGTCACGGCGTAGTCTTGGCGGAGGGGAATGTTTTCTATGGCGGACAGGATGGCGCAGGTGATGGCGCAGCCGGCGGAGGGGCCATCGATATTTCCTCCACCTATGATGTTGATATGGAGGTCGTAATCGGAGAGGCGTTTGTTCGTCAGGGACCGCACCACGGCGGCGGCGGTGGTGACCGAGTCTTTCGCCATGGAGCCTGCGGTTTCATTGAAGTGAATGGTCCCTTTGCCGGCGTCCATGGCTGGGAAGGCTACCGCTTCGATTTCAATGGTGCTTCCCCAATAGCCGGCCACACCGAGGCCGTAGATGTGGCCCACTTTGGCTGTGTCGGAGGCAATCTTTTTCACCCACGGCGACAGGCGGCTGGCCCGGGCGGTTTGTTCCATCAGGGCTTGGGAAACATGAATGTCCTCTGTATTTCCTTTTTCATAGACTGCCAAGCTGTAGGCATCGGCCAGAAGGTTCACCGCTTTTCTGCCTTCCATGGTGTACTGGCTAATGGTGTCTGCCACGCCGTCTTCCAGGGTGACCAACAGTTTCTGGGCCGCTTTTTCCACGATTTGTTTCACGTGAAACGGCTGCAGGGGATCGAAGAAAATTTCCGCGCAGCGAGAGCGAATGGCTGGATTGATGTCTTCCGGGGCTCGGGTGGTGGCGCCGATGAGAATGAAATCCGCCGGAGCCCCTTCTCGGAAGAGTTTCTTGATGTACGCCGGCACTTGGGGATTTTCTTCGTCGTAGTAGGCGGACTCAAAATAGACTCGCTTGTCTTCCAGCACTTTCAGCAGTTTGTTCAGCATCATCGGGTCCAGTTCGCCGATTTCATCAATGAAGAGAATGCCTCCATGGGCGTCGGTGACCAAGCCCGGTTTCGGTTCCGGAATGCCTTCGTCAGCCAGTTCTTTCTGGGCGCCCTGGTAAATCGGGTCGTGCACGGAGCCAATGAGGGGATTGGTCATGTCGTGGTTGTCCCACCGAAGGGTGGTACCGTCACATTCCACAAAGGGGGCATCTTTCCCAAAGGCGGTGTAGGATAATTGTTTCGCTTCTTCCAGCACCAGCCGGGCCGCTGTGGTTTTTCCCACACCAGGCGGACCGTAGAGAAGAATATGCTGCGGATAAGGAGAGGAAATACGAGATGCCAGGGCTTTCACCGCCCGGTCTTGACCAATGATTTCCGACAGATTCTGGGGACGAACCACTTGCATCACACTGGCGGTGAGCTGCACCCGGTCCATGGCTTCCAGTTTTTCCATTTTGTGCTTGTTCTGCGGCGTCTCCGTGGTTTGCGTTTCTTCCGACAGAATTTCCTGGCGAATTTCATTGATGTACTCTTCGTGCCGCTCTTCTAAGCGACTCGTAATTTTCTGCTCCAACTGCCGCTCTACGGCTTGACGAGCCAATATTTCCGCCAGCTTATCTTCCAACTTGTCCAAAATGGCGGGAATTTCTTCGTCCGTCGGCTGCCGGCTGTAGTCTTGGCTTTCCAGAATGAGCCGCTCCATGCCAATCAGCCGAATCCGGGGATTTTCGTCGTGCATGTACTTCACCGCATTGTACTGGCTGGCCTGCACGATGATCTGCTCCGGCCCCATGGCCGTGGCGTAGATGCTGTAAATGGCATTGAGTTGCCGGTTCAATTCTTCATCGTCTATGTTGCTCATGGTGCCGTCGATTTGATTTTTCAGGCGACTGAGTAAATCCTTTACGTCTTCCATAAATCTGCTTCCTTTCTCTTATCACTGCCCTATCGTCACTAAACCGTCACGAGTGAGAAGTTAGAAGTGAGAAGTTAGAAATGGTGGTAGCGGCGCATCAAAATATAAAAGCGCCGCCTTAATTTATATTTCCTTTATTTTACACCCAAAAGGAAGACTAAGGAAACGCTAAGAAGGCGATATGATGAAATGTTTCACGTGAAACCTCTCATCATATCGCCTTCTTAATACCAATGATTTCCTAATCCCTAGGGCCTAATCCCCAGTCACTAGTCCCCAGTCACCAATCGTATAAACTCGCTGACCGCCGCCAATCCTTTTTTCAGCGTTTCTGTATCAGCGGCGTAGCCGATGCGCATGGAGCATGGTTCTTCAAAGCAATCGCCTGGTGTCACGAAGGCACCGGTTTCGTGATACATCTTTTTGCAGAAGCTATAGGAATCCATGGGCAGATCGTAGTAGACCAAGGCAGTGGTGCCGGCCTGGGGCTTCACATAGGAAACGTGAGGTTCGCTCTTGACCCAATCGTCCAGGATGGCTAGATTGTCCCGCACGATTTTTTTATTTCTTTCCAGTAATTTTTCTTTATGAGACAATGCCAGGGCTGCCACGGTTTCGTCAAACATGCCGCAGCTGACCAAATCGTAATCGCGGTGGGACCAGCAGGATTTCAGCACCACCTTGTCGTGGGTGGCAATCCAGCCCAGCCGTAGCCCGGCCAGAGAAAACACTTTCGACATGGAGCTGGTGGAAATCCCTTTTTCGTACAAATCCACAATGGACGCCGGCCATACATCGGTCTGGGTCAGGTGGCGGTACACTTCGTCCACCAGCACATAGGCATCAACAGAACGGGCGATAGCCACGATTTCCTTCAGCAAGTCTTCGCTCATCAAAGCGCCGGTGGGATTGTTCGGATTGTTCAGACAAATCACCTTCGCCCCCGGCAGCGCCAGCCGTTTCAACTCTTCCAGGTCCGGCAGGTAGCCGTTTTCTTTGGTCAGATGCATCACCTTCACGTCGGCACCCAACGATTCCGGAATGGAATAGAGCTGCTGGTACGTGGGCATGATGGAAATCACCCGATCCCCCGGCTGCACCAGGGAATAGAAAATGTGATGATTCGCCCCAGACGCCCCATGGGTCGGCACAATTTCCTCCGGGGAAATACTTTTATACAGCGACGCGATGCCTTTCTTGAAATCCGGCCGGCCTTCGATGTCCCCATAGGTCAAACGGCGGGCGCAGAAATCATTGAGAAAGGCTTCCTTGTCCGTACCGGTCAGTGCAAACAACTCGTCCATAGAAACAGAATCCACACAAGTCTCAGCAATATTGTACTTGGCGCCCACTTCATAGGTATTCATCCATTCTTCCACAGCAAACGGTGCAATTTTCATAGGTTTTCCTCCTTGCAATAACGGCTCGCTCATTCATTTTTCATTGTTGTTGGTTGTCGGTTGTCGGTTGTCGGTTGTTAGTTGTTAGTTGTTAGTTGTTAGTTGTTTGGGCCAAACAACCGACAACTAACAACCAGCAACAATGAAAAATCCTGTTTCTTGCTACTTGAAAGAGGAAGAAACAAGCCGCCATAAAAAAATAAAGGATGCTTATTTCTACCTTTCAACGGTTCCCCGTATCCACCTACAGTAGAAATAAACACCCTTTTTCTCCCCATCCGGTGACAGGGATAGTGTCAAATATGAATCTGCCTATACGATAGCATAGGAAATCGGGGTTGTCAATTTTGAAATTTTCGTCTTTGAGTGCGTAATGCGAAGTGCGTAGTGCGTAATGGTGGAAGGGGCGCACCATTCATATAGCGCCCCAATACCCTTTTTATATAATGTTTCACGTGAAACCTGTCTCTAGGGAAACGTAATGCCTTCTCCTCTGGAGAAGGGGGACCGCGGAGCGGTGGATAAGGATTATCCCGGTATGCCTGCCAAATGTCACAACCGGAAAGTGCGCCTTTCGCTAGTGTCTCATAGCAAAAGTGCTTTTTACCTATTTCCTTATTTCCCATGTACTACCGGGATAGGCCCT
>DBLC01000136.1:1882-4811 GCA_002297935.1 Dialister sp. UBA734 | reverse complement strand
CCTTCCCCACTGGGGAAGGCATAAAAAAGCGGCGCTTTATAAGTTGTGCGCCGCCACCTTCATTACGCACTACGCACTTCGCATTACGCATTTCCACAACTTGCCAAAGCATCGTTTCTGTCATAAGATAGAGTCACAGGAGGTTTCTATGACAAAAATAGAACAACTGAAAGCAGAGCTCATTCGCCTCACCGTGGAAAAAGGCTATCCGGAAGAACTGGGTACCCTCATGGCAGCCCAACTGGGCACGGAGTACGCCATGAACCGCATGGTGAGCTACCTCTCCCACGTCACCCCCGGCAGCGCAGAGGAAATGGTAGACGAAATGCTCGCCATCTGCGACGATCGTAATTTCTTCATGGAAAAGAAAAAAGCCGAACATTACCAGCAGAAATATAATCAAATGCTGTGGGATGCTAAGAACAATTAAGGTTCTGGAATACTGCTTACGATTTGCGACTTTGAGCATATAAGCCGCTGTGTTAAGGTTCTGGAAAGCCATCTTCCGATTGCGGCTTTAGGTGTTTATTCCGCTATGCCAGGGTTCTGGAACACCATTTTCCGATTGCTGGCTTTTATCATGTATTCCGCTATGTTAGGGTTCTATTTTAGAACCTTATGATAATGTTTCACGTGAAACACCCCCTCTAACCAATTCTTGCAAACAGAACCTTATGACAGCGATTCTTGTGAAACTAGTCTCTAGTCAATTCTCACCAACAGAACCCTTTGACAGCGAACCTAGCAAAACTAGCCTCTATCCTCCCTTCACTACCAGAACCCTTTGCTAATGGTTCACATAAAACATTTCTCAATCTTATTTATAGGAAGGAGTTTCCCTATGAAAACCATCCACACCAAACACGCACCGGCTGCCATTGGGCCTTATTCCCAGGCGAAGAAAGTGGGACCGTTCCTGTTCCTCTCCGGACAGATCGGCATTGACCCGAAAGCGGGAAAAATCACCGCCCCATCTTTGGAAGAACAGGCCACCCAGATTTTTCTAAACATCACTGCCATTTTGGAAAAAGCGGGCTACACCATGGACGATGTGGTAAAGACCACCTGCTTCCTCACAGACCTCTCCGGCTTCGGTGCCTTCAACGGCATTTATGAGAAATATTTCACCAGTAAACCCGCCAGAAGCTGCGTAGAAGTCTCCGCTCTGCCAGCGGGGGCACTTTGCGAAGTGGAAGTGGTGGCGTATAAAAAGTAGGTTCTGGGGTTCCGCTTACGGTTTGTGACTTGAGATATGTAATCCGCTATACTAAGGTTCTGGAACGCCACTTGCGAGTTGTGACTTTTGGCTTTCAATCCGCTCTCATAAGGTTCTGGGACACCGTTTACAAATTGCGACTTTTGGTATGTACTCCACTATACTAAGGTTCTGGAACACCGCTTGCGGATTGTGGCTTCTGGTATATAATCCGCTGTGCGAAGGTTCTTACATTTCACATAGAACTTTTACGTATGGTTTCACGTGAAACATAAAAAAGCCCCTTCCTCAGGAAGGGGCAGTCCCGCTTGCGGGCCTGAGATAGACCGTCGAAGAAGAGCTCCCGACAATCCGCTATGACAGGACGCCCACACCGCTATGTGTCTTATTTCTTTATCCCGCTACTGCGAGCTATCCCCCCTGCCCCCCTTCCAAAGGAAGAGGGTAAACGCTAGTACCTCTTCCGCTATCCTCATGTTTCACGTGAAACATTTCATCATTCCAAATTCCACATCAGAACCTTATGACAGCGGCCTCGTGAGACTTGTCACTAGTCCAATCCGCTCTACCAGAACCCTTGTATAGCGTTTTTCATAATACTCGCCTCAAACCCAATTGACTGCAACAGAACCTTTATATAGCCGTTCCCATGACACATGTTTCTACACAAACTCACCCCAACAGAACCTTTTAATCAATTGCGAAAGGAAGAAATGATACCTATGGATTTCAACGAACTATGCCTCGGTTGCCGGACCTACCGCCGGTTTACCCAGGAACCGATCGCTCCTGAAATTTTGGACGAATTGATGGATAACGTCCGCATTGCCAACAGCGCCATGAACAGCCAGGTGCTGCGTTATGTCTTAGTAAAAGACAAAGACCTGGTGGCTGCCATGCAACCTATGATTCACTGGGCCGGCGCCCTTCCGCCGGAACTGGGCACGCCGAAAGTGGGCCAGCAGCCCACCGCCTTCGTTCTGATTTGCAAAGACGGCCGGGGCAATCCCTGGACCGACATCGATGTAGGCATTTCCGCCCGCACCATCACCCTGGACGCCTACTCCCACGGCATCGGTTCCGCCATGCTGGGCGCCGTGGAATTTGCCAAAATGAAAGAGTTCCTGGAAATTCCGGAAAACTGGAACCCCCGCCTCCTCATCGCCCTGGGTTACCCGGGCTGCAAGAGCACCATCGTAGACGTTCCCGAAGACGGCGCCATCAAGTATTTCCTCGATGAAAATAAAGATTACTGCGTTCCGAAACGGGCCTTGGATGATATTTGTATCAAGAAATAATTTCACTACACAAAAACGGCACTCATCATGGGTGCCGTTTTTATTTTTCTAAGGTTCTGGTGAGCCGTTTTCGAGTTGTGACTTTTGGCTTTCAATCCGCTGTCTTAAGGTTCTGGAATACCACTTTCCATTTGTATCTTTTGGCATTCATTCCGCTGTCATAGGGTTCTGGAACGCCCTTTGTGGCTTGTGACTTTGGATATTCATTCTGCTAGACAAAGGTTCTGGTATTTCACATAGAACTTTTACATATGTTTCACGTGAAACAAAAAGAGCCCCTTCCTCAGGAAGGGGCAAGCGAGTTTACGAGCTGGGGATAGGCCGATGAAGAAGAGTTGTTAAACAAGCCGCCATCGCTGGACACCTATATCGCTATGTGTTTCATCTCATCCCTACCGCCAGTGCGAGCTATCCC
>DBLC01000136.1:0-1858 GCA_002297935.1 Dialister sp. UBA734 | reverse complement strand
AGGAAGAGGGTAGACGCTAGTATTGATTTCGCTAGAGTCATGTTTTACGTGAAGCATGACTCTATGGGGTATTATTCAACCATGTCCTTGCTACTCACATATAAATGATATGGCTTGGCAAAAGGTTAAAAAGGGTTATAAAGGTTATGATACTCACGTAAGCCGCAGAATCACAACCGTTTAGTCAAACGTTTCACGTGAAACCTGTTTCCAACAGAATCATTTCATCCATCAAAAAAGCCCCTTCCTGAGGAAGGGGCAGGCCCGCTTGCGGGCCGGGGATAGGCCGATGAAGAAGAGTTGTTAGACAAGCCGCTATGACAGGACGCCTACACCGCTATGATTCTCATTACAATTCATTCCGCTAGTGCGAGCTATCCCCCCTGCCCCCCTTCCAGAGGAAGAGGGTAAACGCTAAAGCATTTTCCGCAAGAGACATGTTTCACGTGAAACGTTCCTAATCCCTAGGGCCTAGCTACTAATCCCCAATATAAAAAAGCGGCGCTTCCAAATTTTTGTTGCGCCGCCACCACCATTTCTAACTTCTCACTTCTAACTTCTCACTGCTTTTATGCGATTTCAAACACCACCGTCACATGGCTTTCCATCTTCGCTTCGCCCGGATCGAGCGGGGTCGGTGCGGCTTCGTCGTTGCTTCTGGCTGCCATAGAGACTTTCATCATCCGATAGGGCACCACGTTGTTGCTGTCTTCATTGACGGAAATCACATTCACCACTGACCGACCCAAGGCGCTGGCCATGATATTGGCTTTGCGGAGTGCGTCAGCGGTGGCTTCTTTCAATGCCTGGTCTTTGTACACCTGGGTATTTTCCACAGAGAAATCGATGGAATCAATGCGATTCGCCCCCGCTTCCACGGCGGCATCCATCACGTCTCCCGTTTTTTCCAGCCGGGTCACCACCACGTTCATGGAGTTGCTGCAGTTGTATTTCTTATTTTTCACCCGCCCTTTGTCATCGTAGGTGTTTTGCGGGTACACATTGTAATTCTGTGTTTCAATCTTCGATGCATCGGCGCCAGCAGCGATCACCGCATTTCGTACCGCCGTCATGGTATTCGCATTTTCCCGAACCGCTGCCTTCACATTGGGCGAACTGGTTTCCACCGACAGATGAATGGTGGCGGTGTCGCTCTTGGCCGTCACAGTGGCACTGCCGGACACGGTGAGACTCCGATGGAGCGGTTCCTCTGCCTGGGCAGACATACAAGAAATAGCCAGCACGCCGGCGGTCATGAGGGCGATTAATTTTTTATTCATAATGACTCCTCCTAAAAAATAATGCGTAGTGCGAAGTGCGTAATGCGTAGTGGTGGAAGGGGCGCATCAAATGATATAGCGCCCCAATACCCCTTTTTTATTTTCCTATACGCCAACTACTCGCTGTATACATTGCGTATTTATTGACTCTCGGTCATTTTCTTCATTATATGCTGGAGTTCCATAGATGTCAAGGCGTTTATAGGGGTTATGATGGCGATGATTCCATCATCTAACATAAAGATTCTTCCTTTTGTGACAAGGTTATAAAGGGTTATAAAAGGGTATGATACTCACGCAAGCCTCATACCTTTTTAGCCAAACGTTTCACGTGAAACCTGTCTCTAGCGAAAAACGTAATTCCTTCTCCTCTGGAGAAGGGGGACCGCGGAGCGGTGGATAAGGATTATCCCGGTATGCCTGCCAAATGTCACTATAGGAAATAGCGTTTCTCCCTAGTATCTCATAGCAAAAACGCTTTTTACCTATTTCCTCATTTCCCCTGTACTACCGGGATAGGCCCTATCCGATTCCTTCGAAACCACCTTCCCCACTGGGGAAACACTGATTTAATCATG
>DBLC01000137.1:379-19140 GCA_002297935.1 Dialister sp. UBA734 | reverse complement strand
CTACTCACTACGCACTTTTCTAGCAACAGCGAATAATGCCCCAAATACCTAAGGAGTCTATATGAAACTACTTTCTCTATTTCCTGCTTTACAAAATAAAAACTATCGCATCTTCTGGATCACCCAATGGGTAGCGCTCATTGGGTTCTGGCTGCAGCTGACGGCCCAGCAGTGGTTGGTCTATGAAATGACCGATTCGGCTTTTCTCTTAGGGGTCCTTTCGGCCTGCCAATTTGCGCCCAGTCTGTTTTTCACTCTCTTCACCGGCCTTTGGGTGGACACGCACAACAAGAGAAAAATTCTGATGGGCACCCAGGCTTGCTACATGCTGCAAGCCACCTTGCTTGGATTGCTGCTTCTAAGCGGTCACGCTTCCTATCCGTGGATTCTCTTTTTTGCCTTCTTCGTGGGCACCATCGATGCCTTCGACATGCCAGCCCGCATGGCTTTCATGCCGGAACTGGTGGGACAGAAAGCGCTGCACAGTGCTATCAGTTTGAATTCCGCCAATTTCAATATCACCCGCATGGTGGGTCCCCTCTTGGCGGCGTCTCTCATAACCTACCTGTCGTACAGCAATATTTTCTTTTTGAATGCCCTGTCGCTAGTCCCCATTCTTTTTGCCTATCACAGGATGCCCGTCAATTCGGCTCCACTCACGCAGAAAAAAAGCAGTCCTTGGCAGGAAATACGCCTGGGACTGCAAGCGGCCCGGGAGAATCCAATTATTTTCAAAAATTTACTGGCCGCCGGTATCGTCAGCGGGCTCATTTTAA
Organism: Dialister sp. UBA734; assembly: GCA_002297935.1. Classification (GTDB taxonomy): domain Bacteria; phylum Bacillota; class Negativicutes; order Veillonellales; family Dialisteraceae; genus Dialister. Next base: position 18,364 of record DBLC01000137.1, on the reverse strand, counting down.
ATATGGGCACCTATGGTCCGCTTTTCGCCGATCGAGTGCTCCATGCTGGCGTCGAAGGCTTCGGCTCCATCCTGTTTGCAGCCGGCGGCGGCTCTTTGATGAGTGGTCTCTTGTCCGCCTCTTCCCACGGTCATTTATCACAAAATAAAATTTTCCTAAGCGGCTTGCTCTGCGGATTCTTCCTGATGGTGGTGAGCTATATTTCCATCTTCTGGCTAGCCATGGTGGTCTTTGCCATCATGGGCTTCTTCGTCATTCTTTTTATTATCAACTGCAACACGGTCATCCAGATGGCATCGCCCAAGGAATACCTGGGCCGCATCATGGGGCTCTACACCTTCGTTTTCCTAGGCGTCGCTCCCTTCGGTTCCCTACTGGTGTCCTCCATTATCGAACTGCTAGGAACCTCCCAAGGCCTCCTGGTCACTGGAGCATTGGAAATAGGGCTCCTGCTTTTGGTGATGAGGAAATAAAATGTGGATGGTTGATGGTTGTTAGTTGATGGTTGTTAGTTGTTGGTTATTGGTTTATGTACCGTGTCCATAGGAGACAGTTCGCACAAATAGAAAATCCCATTGGTTTTGGGTTTAGGGGGTTGGGCTTAGCAAGTAAACCTTAACCCCTAAACCAATGAGGCTTTCTTTTGTGCAAATTGTCGCAGCTGAACACGGCAGATAACCCCAACAACACTCAACCAACAACTAACAACTTCTCCCGTTCATGATAAATCACCCCAGCAGCCAGGACGAAGCATAGGGCGGTGGACCAGAAGACCATGCCGTAACCGAAATGCATGGCGATTGCTCCGGAGGCAATGGGGCCAGCCACGTTGCCCATTAAGGAAAAGCTGGTAGAAAATCCCACCACCATGGTTCGTTTTTCAGGGGTTACGGAAGAGGCCAGAATCGTATTGGCTAAAGGCATAATGAGCCCCAAAGAAAAACCGGTCAGACCCCGCATGAGTCCCAAGGTCCAAACAGTAGGCATCAAATATTGCAAAATGAAATTGCACGCCGTCACGAGGGAAGCGCCAATCAAAATGGTTGTCATGGACCACCACTGGGTCAAGCGAGATACTTGGAGCGAAGCAGTCACACTGGTGCCGCCAGCCACAAAAATAATGATTCCCACAATGGAAGCCACTGCCATGGCTTCGCCGCCCATCATGTCTTTGATATACAATGGCAAAATCGGTCCAATCCCAGTCATGCCGCAGTTACAAAGAAACTGCAGAAGCACCATGAGACGAATCACCGGATTCTTCATAAAGGACTTCAAATGGGTCAAAAACGATTCTCTCTTTGCCCCAGCAGTCACGGCGGTCTGCTTCGGCAGTTCCATCATGGTTGCCGCCAGGCACAGCAACGCCAAAACAGAAAAAATAGCAAAAGGCATGCGATAGCCTAAGAAGTCCGCAATGATGCCACCGGCCAAAGGACCAAACATGACCCCCATGACCATAGCGGCCTGAAATACCCCCATGGACCAAGTCAGTTTTTCTTTCGGCGTCACATTCATCACCATGGACATACCGACTGCCACAAATCCGCCGGACATGCCCTGCACCATCCGAAGGACAAGCAGCTCCATAGGGGTCTTCACAAAGTACATGGCCGCAACGGAAATCGATAAAATCAAAAGAATCATGGACAGCGCAAACCGCTGTCCTTTTTTATCGGCTTCCATGGACCAGACCGGCGCGGCCAAAGCCACAAAGAACGGCGTCACACCAGAAATGAGCCCCGCCCAGAACGCCGCTTCTCCTGGATCGGTCACGCCCAATTCAGAAGTAAGAAACAACGGAATAAAAGAAACCACACCGATAATGGTGATTCCCGTCCCCACTTGAATGGCCGCCATGGTATATACAATTTTCTTCCAATGCAAAGTGAATGTCCTCCTTTCGTATTTTTGTAGCTGGTGACTGGTGACTCGTGACTCGTGACTAGGAAGAAGCCGAAGATACCACTAGTGTCACAACAACTAGCTGTCGGCTTCTAGCCGGCTAGTTGCTAAAAGCTAGTAGCCAACAATCATGACACTAGCGATATCTCAAGCTGCTCCCAGTCACGAGTCACCAGTCACTAAAACTCCAAATCAAAAGGGATTAAGGAAACAATCTCATCCCCTAATCCCCCTGACAAGAACAATGGTATTGGGTTTATCTACCGTGTTCATAGAATACAATTTGCACAAATAAAAAGCGACATTGGTTTAGGGTTTAAGGTTTACTTCCTACTCCATAATCCCTAAACCTTAAACCAATGACATTTTTCTAAAGTGCGAATTGCCCCCTATGGATAAAGCACATAAACCAACAACCCAACCATCAACAAACAACTAACAACCAGCAACAACCCCTATTTTTCTCTAATCTTCCGAATCGTCCCCGTGGTGGAATACCCATCCACGAAGGAGAGAATTTTCACTTCTCCTGCATACTGCCGGCCAGCCACTTCTTCGGGCTTATAATCTCCGCCTTTGACAAGAATGTCCGGTTTCAGATGGGAGAGCAATTCTTCTGGTGTATCTTCCCCAAAGAGCACCACTTCATCGACGCAGCGAAGCGCCGCCAACATGAATGCCCGGTCCAGTTCGTTATTGATGGGACGCTCCGGTCCTTTCAATTTTTTGACAGAAGCATCGGAATTGAGTCCCACAATCAGATGGTCCCCCAGCTGCCGTGCCTGCTGCAAGTAGGTCACGTGGCCCCGATGAAGAATATCAAAGCAACCATTGGTAAAGACCACTTTTTCCCCTTTGGCTTTCCAAGATTGCACGGTATCTTCCATTTCCTTCCAAGACAGAGGACGATAGGACATGGTATCTTTACACATAGAGTCTCCTTATTTCTGATTCAATAAATACTGATACACTTCTCGCCGGCCCATGTTAAATTTCGCCGCAATTTTGCGAGCCGCTTCTTTTTGTGGCATCGTTTCAGCCAAAGCCAGGGCTTCTTCTTGCCAGGAAGGTCCGCTTTCTTCTTCATCCTGCATGGATTCATTCCAGCCTTCTACTAGAATGACATATTCTCCCCGCGGGTCGTTTTCGTTCAGTTCTTCCCGCAGTTCTTTCAACGTGCCGCGACGGAAGGTTTCAAATTTCTTGGTCAATTCCCGGGCCGTCACCGCTTTTCGATCTCCCAGATACTTGATGAGCGTATCCATAGTATCTTTCAGTCGATGGGGCGCTTCATAGAAAATCAGCGTCACCGGTACGCGGCTCATGTCGGTCAGCAATTTTTTCTGTTTTGCTGTAATTTTTGGCAAAAAGCCAATAAACGCAAATTGCCGAGCATCCAAACCAGATGCTACCAAGGCAGTCAAAGCGGCGTTCGGCCCTGGAAGAGGGACAATAGGAAGCTGGGCGGCCAAAGCCAATCGCACCAAGTCGGCCCCTGGATCGGAAATCACAGGCATGCCGGCATCGCTCACCTGGGCCACGGTTTTTCCTTCTTCCAGCATGGCAATAATCTTCGGCCCTGCTTCTTTTTTATTGTGTTCATGATAAGACACCACATGGCCCGCAATGCCCAAATGATCCAGTAAAATACGGGTATGCCGGGTGTCTTCTGCCGCAATCACATCGGCTTCTTTCAAAATTTCAATGGCCCGTTCTGTGATGTCCTGCAAATTTCCAATCGGCGTAGGCACCAAGTACAATGTGCCGGGCTGCAATTCACTCATTTCTTCGCTCCTTGATTATAATGGTTTAAGTCAGTAAGTATAAATTCGCTAGTGGTTATAGGTTTCTCAGGTTGCTAAGGATTCTCAAGTTTCTCAGGTTCTCCGAATGAGATGATGACACTAGAAAGTCCCCTTCCTTTGGAAGGGGATAGGACTTGAGCACAGCGAAAAGTCCAGGGGATAGCTCGCTCGAGGGAAACTATCCCGTTACAGCTCCATTCAGCTGAATGGAATCCCGCTAGAGATTTAAGATTTCTCCACTTCTGTCCAACATAGTACCGAACTACACTGCATCAACATCAGCACAAATCCCATCGGTCGAAATGACGATTATGGCTAGAGTCACTATCGTCCTAATCCCTAGGGCCTAGCTACTAATCCCTTATCCCAGTCACCAGTCACGAGTCACCAATTATTTCCCATATATTTCCATCACTTCATCGGTGTAGCTGCCGTCGTTGTTATGCAGCAAAAGCGGCGGCTCTACTATGAGTTCCGCATGGCCGCCGTATTTCCATTCGATAAGAACTCGCACAGCGTTGTGGCCTTTTCTGGCGTAAATGAAACGCATCCGTTTCGGTTCCATCCGGTATTTCCTACCTACTGCAATCAAATCGGCCACTCGGTCGGCCCGATGCACCATGGCGAGGCGACCGCCGTATTTCAAAAGGTACTGGGCGGTCTTAAAGACTTCTTCCAAGGTGGCATTCACTTCATAGCTGGCACTGGCGACCCCTTCTTGGGCACTCATTTTCCCCGTTCCCATTTCCCGGTAAGGCGGGTTCGCCAGGACGAGGGAAAAGGAGCCGGAAGGAAATAGGGTATTCACCTTTCGGTAATCACACTCCACCACATGGATGACGTCATCTTTCTGATTGCCTGCCACATTTCGCCTGGCCAAATCGGCCATGACGGGATTCACTTCAAAAGCGGTGATATCTTTCCCGCCCAGGGCGGACACCAAGAGGGAAATCACACCGGTCCCGGTTCCCAGGTCGGCTATTTTATCTTTTACCTTTGGCGTCACATAATGGGCCAACAGCACCGAATCGACGGAGAAGCAGAACTGGTCAGGCCGCTGGATGAGTTTCATGCCATCTCGGACCAAATCATCTAGCCGTTCATTGTCATGTACTGTCCACTCAGTCATTTTCCACCTGTTCCACTACGTCCCAGGACAAGGTCTTTGTTTTCTGCCCTTCCAGCTGCACTTTCACCGTATGTTTCTGGGAATTGACATAGAGCACCTGCCCGGCCCCTTCTTCGGTGATGACTTTCATGCCGACCCGGAAATTTTTCTTCTGGTTCTGGGCCATCATGCAACATTTCTTTCGCTTGCTATGGTCACCGGTGTACTGGTCATTTTCATAGCGCAGGCAGCACATCAAGCGGCCGCACACGCCAGAAATTTTTGATGGATTGAGAGACAGCCCCTGGTTCTTTGCCATTTTAATGGACACCGGTGCGAAATCCCCCAAGAACGTAGCGCAGCACAAAGGACGACCGCAAGAGCCAATGCCAGAAACCTGTTTCGCTTCGTCACGCACCCCCACTTGGCGCAGTTCAATGCGGGTATGGAACACGGCGGCCAATTCCTTCACCAATTCACGAAAGTCCACTCGACCATCGGATGTGAAAAAGAACACAATTTTATTTCTATCAAAAGTATATTCCGCCCGCAGAAGTTTCATCGGGCATTTGAACTTTTCAATTTTCTTTAAGCAAATATCGAAAGCCGACTTTTCTCTTTCCTTATTTCGTTCCAGCTGGGCCATATCTTTGAGGGTGGCCTTCCGGATCACCGGCTTCATGGGATTTTCGTCATCCTGCTCCACATGGTCCGGCATGGTAACCACATAGCCGTACTCCATGCCCCGGGATGTTTCCACAATGACCCCATCGTCCAGATGAATGTCCAACTGGTTGGAATCGAAATAATATATTTTACCTGCCGGCTTAAAACGGACTCCTACAATTTGCTCCATTTTTGACTGCCTTTCCGTATATGTTCCAATTGAATCAGAATCATATCCCATATATTTTTAATATTAATATAACGCGAAACTGCTGTTTCCGCGGTTTTCAGTACTGTAAGCGCCTCTTCACTGCGCCCGTCTTTCCAATGACCGGCCAAGGTTTGCTCCCGACGGACCACAGAAATACACCGGGCCAGTGACGGATTGCCTGTTTCCGCCAGGACCATAATGTCCCGCTCCACCAGAATCATCCACCGGAGCATACGAAGAAATTCATCTCTGTCTTTCCACTCCTTCGACAATTTGCTGAAAGGCATGGCATCGAAGGTCATGGTTTCCCAGAAATGCATGGCTTCTTCCGGCTGGGAATCGCCGGATTCATCACACACTTCCAAGGTGATACCCGGATTTCCTTCCGACAACTGGTACAATGTCTTAGCATCCATATCGGCAGGAAATTTGTATTTCTTCGGGTCAGAAGCCATGAGGGCCATGTAATCGGCCTCTCCCAAAGGGAAAAAGGCAAACCGTTCTCCTCTGGAAATAATGGTAGGCAGCAAGGCATGCAAATCATGGGTAATCAGAATGAAATGAATATTTCCTTCCGGCTCTTCCAGCGTTTTCAAAAGCGAATTGGCCACCGGATCCATCATGGTCTGGGCTTCATCAATAATGCACACATGAGGCTTTTCGTCAAAAGAAGCCATGGCGTCTAGGAAAATACGGAACTGTTCGATTTTCAGCTCCAGTCCCAAAGGCCTTAAATACCACACCTGGTCATCTGCCATGGTCAGTACCGGCTCTTTCTTCGCGGCCCCCTCTTCCCAGGAAGCCACCGCGTCCCAAACCTTATCGGACTTGCCAGTCAATTCCCCCGCCAAGTCCAGCGCCGCCGTGGTTTTTCCCAATCCTTCATCGCCGTATAAAATTAAAGTATGAGGCAACCGGTTTTCTTCCAAAAGCCTCTTCCATTCTTTTTTTACCTTTTCCTGCCCATACAGATGAGGAAGGAAATCCGCCATACCCGTCGCCTCCTGTTATTGTGGTGACTAGTAAGAGTCATTCATTCGTTTACGTGTGAAAAGTGCGTAGTGAGTAGTGCGAAGTGCGTAGTGGTGGAAGGGGCGCACAATTCATAAAGCGCCCCAATACCCTTTTCTTTAAAAATATAGATTTCATATGGAAAATCGTCAAAATCTATACAAAGCGGTATGAATGATTCACTAGCTAGGGAAATGGATGTTGAATAAGCGGTAAAGCCTCGTTCCCCCTTGGAGAAGGGGGAATACAAGGGGGATAGACTCACCTAGCGGTATAAAATGCATTGTTCAATTGCGAAACAATAAACTATCATCCGCATTGCTGATTGTGTCCCTTCGGGCCACTCTATCCCCGGCTTCGCCGCCCCTTCTCCAAGGGGCCACACACTTGTCCATTTTCCTAATCTATAATATTGTAGCATTGATGATTTATAAAATGCAATAACTGACTGGTGGCTGGTAGACTCGTGACTGGTGACTAGCAGCCAATTGCTAGCAGCTAGTAGCTATGACACTCACGGTATATCCGAAATTCCCCAGTCACTAGTCACGAGTCACCAGTCACTATTTAATAATCTGCAGAATATCCGTCACCCGCTCCACGTAGGGTACTTCTTCTTTTTCAAACATCGGAATGGCACCGTTTCCTTCCAAGCCGGTCAAGATACCGATGCACTTGGCCCCGGCCCGGCGGCTACCTACCACGTCGGAATACGAATCGCCGCATACATAAATTTCATCCGTAGGGGCTGGTTTCATAGTTTCCTTGCTATAGGCTTCGTAATTCTCCCGATGGCGTCCAAAAATCGCGCAGGAGAAAATAAATCCATTGGGCTTATCCAGCACCGGCGTCCCCAAAAGAGCCGCCGATTCCACTGCGTCCGACGCAGTGCCCATGTAGCGAGGATCAAATTCTTCATACCAATGGAACAGTTTGAAAGGAATTTCCATTTCCTCTCTGGCACGACCGGTGGCGATACCGATTTCATAGCCCATTTCTTTTAACCGAATGAACAGAGACTTGATAGCAGCCGCCGGTGCCAATGGCACTTCGCGCTGGAGAAATCCCGGTTTCCCGCTGCTGTATGGCACATGATGAAGCAAGGAAATAAAGCAATCATCCCCCAAGTACCAGGCTTGGAACGCTTCGGTATGAATCTTCCAGAAATCCGAACGAAGCTCCGCCCAAGGAGCCCCATGGACAAACGCAGGTGCCATGGCTTCCGCCAGGCAATGAAATACCGCTTCCCCCTGTACGCCTTCCGGGATGGCAGTTTCCCACTTCTTCAATACCTCTTCCGCCTTCGGCACCGGCAGTCCCATCAGCTCCTGCCCGGCCTGTTGTACATCTTTTGGGGTATGGAAATCCAAATCCAGCTTCTCTCCGCCGGAACGATGCATAAATGTCTCCGCCATAATCCACAGGATGGTCACCAAATCCGCATGGACCATATCCCAATTGGAATTGATCCCCCGAGCCTTGAGCCAAGAAAGGAGCTTGTCATTCCCCCACACCCGGCCACGGCAGCCAGCAATCTGCCCTTCCGTCACACGAGACGCATCGAAATCCTCCTGCTCCGCCGGCAATCCCATGTACTTCGGGCTATACAACATTTCCCATACCGTCAGGGCGGACACATCGAAATACCGTTCCTCACTGAGCAATACGCCATCTATATCAAAAATTACCTTTTTCATATATACCTCCTGGTCACCAGTCACGAGTCACCAATCAAAAATGATGCATCATAGTTAGTATTATTTTATCATATATAGATATAATCCACATCGGGAAATTCGGAAATGGTGTTTTGGTGACTTGTGACTTGTGACTTGTGACTAGTGACTGGTGACTGGTGACTAGAGATTAGAAATGGAAACGACCTCACCGGTATCCGTCATTTCGACCGATCCCATTCGTGCAAAATGAATAAGAAGTTTTGAAATGAGTTGTGTCCCTGAGTGGAGAAATCTCGCAGCACTAGCGGTAAGGGCTTAATGAAACGTATCATGGCAGTTTTCTAGAACTACTTTCCTCCATTCACTCGAGATATCGTCTCACCGTTACGATTTGATTCATCAAGCCCTTACCGCTAGTGCTGAGAGATTTCTCCACTCTCCTACACATCCCGATTCAAACCTTTTACATCACCAAGCACAAATACGACCGGTCGAAATGACGCCAGAGAGGACATGGCTATCATCATTAAACATATATACCGATATCATCCTTACTGTCACATTCCCACTACGCCGTCATTTCGACCGATCATATTCGTGCAAAGTGAATAAAAAGTTTTGCAATGAGTTGTGTCCCTGAGTGGAGAAATCTCGCAGTACTAGCGGTAAGGGCTTAATGAAACGTATCATGGCAGTTTTCTAGAACTACTTTCCTCCATTTACTCGAGATATCGTCTCACCGTTACGATTTGATTCATCAAGCCCTTACCGCTGGTACTGAGGGATTTCTCCACTCTCCTACACATCCCGATTCAAACCTTTTATATCACCAAGCACAAATACGACCGGTCGAAATAACGCTAGAGCGGACATGGCTATAGTCATTAGACGTATACCGATATCATCCCTATTGTCACATTCCCACTACGCCGTCATTTCGACCGATCATATTCGTGCGAAATGAATAAAAAGTTTTGAAATGAGTTGTGTCCCTGAGTGGAGAAATCTCGCAGCACTAGCGGTAAGGGCTTAATGAAACGTATCATGGCAGCTCTCTAGAGCTGCCGTTCTCGCTCCAGTTGAAACGACGATGATGGATAGAACCACTATCATCCGAATCCATCAGGAAACGCAAAAAGCCACAAGATCATGATTCCTCACAATCTTGCAGCTTTTTGTCCAAGAAATATAATATTTACTCATCGTTAAGGATAGGTTATTTAATCAACACTCCCCCCTAAACCCCAATGTCATTAAGTTAAGCCAAATATGCGATGATTCCTGCTGATATAAAGGTTTCTCAAGTTGCTCAGGATACTCAAGTTTCTCAGGTTTCTCGAATGAGCTAATAACGCTAGCGTCTATAGGCACATTCGGAGAACCTGAGCAGCCTTAGCAGCTTGAGAAACCTGAGTAACCTGTAACCACAAGCGAAATCATACCTACTGACTCAAATACTTAACTTAACAGCATTGCCCTAAACCCTAAACCCTAAACCCTAAACCCCAAACAGATTATCCGAAACATATCTCACTCTGTCAATGTTCCTATCACACTTCCCAATTCTTCCGAATCAACAAATTCCCATCCAAGGTCCGTCCATTCACATCCAGATGATCTGTATATTGCCAAATGGACGCCCTGGGAAAATCGCACTGTCGTCCCCACTGGGCACACCAGTAAGACAAATAGGAAGACAACTCTTCCGTCCGAATCCGATGGAGCAGCCAATCGTAGCTGGCATAGATACCACAAGGATATCCCGCCCGATTCATTTCTTCCACATAGGCTTGACACAGGGCTGTCACCAAAGAGGGATCGTCAGCCCCGTGGCGAGCTTTGAATCCATCGGCGTCTTCCATATCCAGCCAGCATTCCATAGGAAGCCTGGCAGCGGTGAGGCCACAATCAGTTAGCACCTGCCAAGTAAATCGTGCTTCCGCCTGTGCCTCTTCCACCGACAAGGCATAGCTATAATAATATATACCTATATATAAGCCGGCCGCGATGGCCCCATTGACATTGCGATAGAATGCACTATCCAAATGGCCCTTTCCATAGCCCAGCCGAATCATGGCAAAGGAAATACCATACTCCCGAATCTCCTTCCAATCCAACACCCCATTATGCTCTGACACATCAATGCCAAGAATCATATAGTCTCCTTTCCTATCTTATATAGCAACTGCTCATTAATTCACTTTTCAGCAGCAAGAAACTGGATTGGCGATTGTTGTTGGTTGTTAGTTGTTGGTTGTCTGGTCCCAAACAACTAACAACCAACAACAGACAACCATCTACCAACTACTATTTCCACTTCCGAAGCAACGCGCCCATAGACGCTACCCCCGCATCGGACAGATTCTCTATAATGGACAGAAATTCTGTCACTGCCAGATACCCGATCACCGCCTCTGACAAATAGGCCGCTCCGCCGGATTCTTTGAGCAGAAAATCCGCCCCTGCTGCTGCCATGACGGTCAAAAGATACAGCACCATCTTCTCGATGCCCCGACGCTTCATCACTTGGCTGCTGATGAGCCCCGCCCGACGAGCCGCCGGTATTTCCTGCACCACCTGACAAAGCCCGATCGCTCTTTGCCCCATTTCCTTCAGCCTTCCATAACTGATTGCCATCCACCGGGTCACACAATCCAGAAATAGTAATCCAATAAAAATCAAAAGCATCAACGATTGTTGAAACATAAGAAATACCTCCTTGTTCGGCAGCTAACATATACTCAAGTGAATGTTATTGGTTGTTAGTTGTTAGTTGTTGGTTTATGCACCGAGTCCATTGATACCAACTTACAGAAAAGAAAAAATCATTGGTTTAAGGTTTAAGGTTTACTCCGGGAACTAACCTAACCAAAAGCCTTAAACCAATGACCTTTTGCTTTAGTACCAATGAATACCACTGGTCTCAGCACATAAACCCTAAACCATACACTCCAATAAAACGGATAACAACCAAATAGTAGCTATGAGCTATATCCCCATTTACTGATTTTCTGTCACATCATAATATTCTACCAGGCGGATGCCAGAGAGCGGTTTGGACTGCAGTTCAGAAATCGCCTTCCCTGCGGTATACAATTCTTCATCCGTGGCATTGACCTTCACCTGTGAATAATTCAGATTCTTAATCGACGCGGCTCCGCTGCTGGTAGTCCCATCTTCCACACGAATCACCAATTTAGTATCGTATCTGCTTTTTTCGATAGCCATAACGTTTGTCTCCTTCACAATTTTCTAACATAAATCATTATCCAAATTGTTCTTTGTTGTCGGTTGTTTGTTGTTGGTTTATTATTTAACACCCCAACAACAAACAACCATCAACCAACAACACTTTTTATTCCAACTCCGTGCTGGTGGTATTCACAATGGTGGCTTTTTTCAGAGCCACCGCCTGCACGCCGCTTCTGGTGACCAGCACCTTGGCGATATCCGGCGCCTTCTGCTGCACTTCCGTCAAAGTCAGCCCATCCTTAGGATTATCGATGGAAAAATTCACCGTACCAGTTCCCGCAGTAGTAAAAGTAAGTTCCAATTTTTTCATATTCATCTCTCCTTTTGCATAGTGGGTTCTCGGTTAGCTCATATAATCGATCGTAAAGAATTGTATGTGCTTATTGTTGTTGGTTGTGCGTTGTCGGTTGTTTGGCCCTAACAACCAACGACTAACAGCAATCGCCACTCCCATTTCTTACCAATGACCATCTGAATTACCGAGCCACCACTTGCATACACTCCGGTATCAGAAACCATCCAGCCGCCCGGAAAACGAACTAGATGACAGAAGAGCGGTATATTTGTCAATCATCTACACCTGGAAATGCTGATCTGAAATGTTTGGTAGTATAACAGATGGCAGTGCTTTATGAATTGTGCGTCATACGTTCACCCCTTATGTATCGCCCCCATTGGGGGAGATGCCGGAGGCAGAGGGGGCTGCACCAGCGATTTGAATTCCTATGTTATTCAAACCATAACAACACAACTACCACCACTCCTCATTCCTAACTCCTCACTCCTAATTTCCATATATAATGGTTGCATAGACATGATTGGCATCGTTTTAGAAAACCATCTGCCCCGTACGCTGGCCGGTGGCTTTCTTGCCCCTCCATATATTTACATTGCAGAACCCATCAAAAATCACAACATCAAATTTTCAAAAAATCTAAAATTTTTGGATTTCTTTCACAAACGGACCGTAAAACCTTCTTATAGCGATACAAAGACTGCTGTGACATCCCCAATTCCTGGCACACGTCTTTCACCGATTCATAGGTTGCTAAAGCCATCGCCACCTGTATCTGCTTGTCACTGCAGCCAGCCTTTTGTAAAAGCCGTTTCCATTCATCCATCCACAAAGAGGAAAGGTTCATATCATAGCTTTCCTCATCCACATCATCCAGTGCTCGTCCTTCCACTTCATGCCGTCTCGACCAAGACCGGAGAAGATACTTTCGATGCTGAACCAACCGACAGCACAGAATAGCGGGAAAATGCTCTGCCTTTTCTAAATCAAAATCCGCCACGCACTGCCAGAAATACACCCAAAGATCTTGTTCCAAATCTTCTCTGGATACTTCTCGATTCATACACCGAGCCACCTTACGAATCAATGGCAGAAAACGTACCATCAATTCCTTCTTATCCTCTTCACGTCCTTTTTGACAACCTTCAATCAGATTCTTCAAAGATTTCATTTTGATTACCTCTCTTTTGGTAACAACAAGAAATATTTGAAGAAAGGCCTTCCTTCATTGAGAGAAATCAAGCAGACATACTTGCTTCATTCCTCGGTACCAACTGTAGGATACCAACCTTTTTTCGTTGTGTAAAGAACACTCGTTCGCATGATTTTTAGGAAAACTATCCTGCTGCGGGACACTTTTCTAAAAAACTGTCCTCCCATGGGATAGTTTCTAAAAAAACAATCTTGCTATATGGAATTATTTTTGAAACTATGACTTTTTTCATGTTTTGGTTGCTAGTTGTCTGGCCTCAAACAACCAACAACTAACAACCAAACAGACACACAAAAAGAGCCGTGAACGCCATTCACGACTCTCATCTATCCTATTTCCTTTTCTCAATCAAACAAGCCCAGCAAAAAATATCATCATCTGGTTAGAAATACTCTGCAACATTTCTGCTTTCTGATTTCTTTCCACCATACGTCTCATCTCGACCGAAGGAATTTTATCCAAAGCAGCCACTTGCTCTGCGCTAAGGCTCACGCCATCAATCAACTCTTCCTTCATCTTCTCCATTTTTATCGATTTGTTTTTCGCAGACGATATCCTTTCCTTCTTCTTATTATTTGGCAAAGCGAAACCACCCGCAGCTTGCCCCACTGCCCCTTTTACGTCTATTTTATTTCCTTGATTTGCCACTTGTTCATAAGGCGGACATTTTGACACTGCGGATACTGCATCAATCAATGGACCCTCCTCACCTTGCATCTGCCGAACCAACTCTCGCATTTCTAAAGACTTTTGATGCAAGAAAGTCCTTGCCTTTAGAATATTTTCCTGGTTTTTCCGCACATCTTTGCCAAGAGGAATTTCGTGTCCATTTTTCAGTCGCAATACCGGCCTTCCCGTTACCTTTAAATGCATTTCATCTTGTGGCACAAAAGAAATATTCGCATACTTACCGCCACCTGGCCCACGCAATGATGCAAAAATCAAGCCATCTCCAAAATCATGAAATGCCCCTGAAGAACCCACCGTTCCGCTCCAACTTCGGTCATATATTTGTGCAAACGCCTTAAGAGCAGTGTCTCGTTTACTATACGCATCATAGCGTAAAATAACCTGGGACTTTCCACCGTGTGTATCCGATACCTCATCCTCATAAAAAAAGCTAACCTGAGTCGGTGATTGTACCTCAATAGAAAATACCCGCTTTCCTTTTAACTGCTTTTGAAGATCTGTTTCTACATTTGCCATGTCTCTCCTTTCCCTAGCCCCTATCAGAGCCATTTCTATCCGATTCACTACGATTTGTTATCTCTTGATACCTAACGCCTGGATTCTCAACTGGTTTAGAATTGGTTGTTGGTTATTGGTTGTTGGTTGTTTGAATTCCAACAACAAACAACCAACAACCAGCAACCAACAACTAACAACAGAGATAACAAAATTCTATATTTTTATTATACAATATATGCCGACAAAAGTCAGATCTCCTTATTTCATTAGAATTTAATAAAATTGAAATTTCATGTTGTGATTTTTGCCCACTTCTGCAATGTTAATATATGGAAGGGCAAAATGAGAAACTCCTTCGCGAACGATACCAAAGCACGACCACTCACCACGACTGCGGGATCCAACCTTAAGGCGCAGCCCAGGAGAAAGGAAATGCCCCATATCGATGATCATAGAGACTCATTTTCCTTCCCTCCAGACATCGGGCGCCAGATGCCTGGAGCTGCAAGACCAAAAGGCAAAAACACGGATTTTCCGTCATACTTCCATAGATGGCCGATTCTGACGACCAGTTTGGAGCGCCCTTGGGCAGAGAGAAACGGGGTGACCTGATTTCACCAATCTTCCCATCGAGTAAGCGCCTTCGCCGTATTCAGAGTGACCGCTCCCTGGACCAACCACACGGACCCCCTCCGTGTTTTTGTCGTGCATAATTAGTAGGCAGTTAGCAGTTAGCAATAACTCAAATTTCCCACCTTAGAAATACCATTTTATATTGATATACTCTGGTCTCCCATGGTATTTAAAGCAAATAACCAATCCGTTACTACTCCAATAGACACGAAAGGTCTCAGTGTAGCGTCATTTCGACCGATCGCATTCGTGCGAGACGGATAAAAAGATATAAATAGATTTGGATCCCTGAGTGGAGAAATCTCGCAGCACTAGCGGTAAGGGCTTGATGACACAGTTCACCGCAGTTCGCTAGAACTGCTCATCTCGCTTTGCTCGATATAGTATCTCACCGTTATGAACTGATACAGAAAGCCCTTCCCGCTAGTGCTTTGAGATTTCTCCACTCACCTACACATCCAGTTTCATGACTTCTGTATCATCAAGCACTCATGCGACCGGTCGAAATGACGCTAGAGATAATTCCGTTTCTTTAACAATGGCAAGATACGGAAAAATGGAGTCCTACGGACCTATCATTAGCATTTAAAATCGTTATTCTCACCAGGGAAACACTCGAAAGAAATCGATATTTTACAGGTGGGAGGTTTGAGTAATTGTTATTTCACGAATAGAAAATTCGATTTATCAGCCACTCATCATATAGGATTTCCCTTTAGATCATGATAAAATATAAACAACAAATAAAAAGATAAAGAAAGGAGATCCCATGACAGCCATTACCTTTGATAAAAATAAAAATCTCTATCCGCCAAAGCCCATTTTACTTTCTTCCAGTGAAATTGAAGACAGTCTCGCCTTCAACGATAAACGTAAAATGCTGTGGAATAATTGCCTAGGTATGATTAAAACGCTTCAAGCCCTATTAGACAACGCTGAATTTGAAGTATGGATTGATGGTGTCTTTGCCAGTCAGATAGAAAACCCGAAGATCATCACATTCTGCATCTGCATCAATCACCAAGTGCTCGATGCACTCTCAGATGACAGGAAAGCAATCCTTAGGCAATTTATAGTCCTAGATAAGTCGCCCACAGCAGCCTGCCTATCCCTGGAAGAAGAGTATGCCTGTCAGATGCAAATCATCCTAAAAGATGATAATCCCAACTCCTTTATCCAAACCACTCTATTCCAACCCATTTATGAAAAGAAAAAACAAGATTTCCTACATGACGAAGCGGGAAATCCCAAGGGCTATTTCGTATACAACAGTCAGGAAGGAGAAGAACCATGCAAGAAAATTTAAAATGGCTGCACAAGCTAAAACATGAACTGAAACAAGAAGAACACTACCTGGGATGCTATACCCAGGGGCTCCCCAAAGAACAAATCACCTACGCCATGGAAATCGCTGACCTGGCCAACCAGAAAGCCTACGAATCAAAAAAGAAAATGATTGATGCTATAGAAAAAGAACTCCTGAAAAGAAACGAACTCATCACCCTGCGCATGGTCATTCCCCACTACACCGCCGGTACCATCAGCCTATCCGCCTTCAATGAACTCACCGCCAAATATCAAAAAGCGTTGAAAGATATTTCCGACGACTACAAAAAGAAATATAGAAAAAAGCTGGGAAAAATCAGAAATATTGACACCGACCTCACCTTATACGCCTTCGCACCAGGCTCCTTCTGCGCCTACCTAGGGAAAGACCGAGACCCCAATGACCTATTTCAAAACGACGAAAAAGCCCGCACCGCAGACCTATGTTTCCAGTTCAATACCCAGCTGCTCCACATTCTCATGCACGCCGACAGTCCAGAAACCATAGAAGAAGAAATAGCGCCACTGACCGACACGACCCTCTACACCATCAAATCCATCTATGAAGAAATCAACGATAAAAACATGACCCTAGACATCTCCTGGAATCAGCACCCAGATATTCATCCCTTCACCATTCCCTATGACAAAGCCATTACCTACTCCAACAAACTAGAACAGTACATCCAAGAGCGACAAAAGAAACACCAAGAAAAAACACTGACTGGTCACTTTCTGTCTATGAACGTAGAAAGCTGCTACTTCCGCTTCCGGACCGCCAAACCGTGCCAAACACAGACCATCTATTTCCATCCAGAAAAACAAGACACCCTCCGCCGCCATGGCGTCGACCCTTTGAACCCACAAGAATATACCATCCACACCTACCTGGAAGAATTTACAAAAAAAGGAACCCCCAAATGGTACTTACTTGAATTTATCGATGAAGAATAAAAAAGTCCGAGAGGATGTAGCTATTGCTATATCCTCTCGGACTTTTATCAATTCATACATTCTTTTTGTATCAATTCATTCCATGTATCCAACTTTTTCATAATCGACTCAAATAATTCTGGATTTGAACCTCGCAAATCACCAATAAAATGGCCCAATTTAGCCTGATGAACAGTCAATTGCTTATGTACTCGAACATAAGACACCCGGCTTAGCCCCAAAGCTGGATACACTTGTGGATCTATTTCAACATCAAAATCTACATCCAAATATTCCCGTTTACTAATCGTTGAAATAGGAAGAACCGTGTAATCATTATTTCTGGGGCCTCCAATAATCAAAATAGGACGCCCTTTCCAAGCTAATGTGTGTTGACGGCTATCATAAAACTCTACAGTACACGTGTAAATTTGTCCGATCATTTTTCATCCTCAAACTCATCATAATACATGTCCCAGACATGATCATAAGGACGAACTTTCTTCGCATCTTCCCTGATATCATTCAAATCAAGCAATTTACGTCCATTTTGTTCAGCAGACAAACCAACACGTGCATTTTTCCAAGAAATTTCCTGGTGTGAAATCTTGCTCAATTTCCAAGAAGCATACTCCCCATAGGTAAAAATAACATTTTTCACAATATAAGCTGCCTCATCAGAAATAGGACCTGTCGTATCATTGATACCATCTGCTGTGTATACTTCTCTAACCTCACGGCACACAGGGCCATACTTCCA
>DBLC01000137.1:0-324 GCA_002297935.1 Dialister sp. UBA734 | reverse complement strand
GAAAAATATAATAACTTGTGAAGTTTCATCTCATCAATCGATTCACCGGTAATCTTTTTATATTCATCAATAATGTATTGTGCCACATTTAAAACTTTCTCCATGATAAAACACCTCCTCATTAATTTTTCTTCATTCAAGCTCAGTATACTGATTAATAATAGAAATGTCAATTATAAATGGTACTGAATAAATCAGCGATTTTACTGGGCAATCATTCAGTTGAATATACACTAGCTAACATATTTTTATAAATATAGTGGCTGGTCATTAATTTACTTTTGTGAAACTTATTTAGCTTGAGGGTTTAGGGTTTAAGGTTTA
>DBLC01000123.1:4324-7367 GCA_002297935.1 Dialister sp. UBA734 | reverse complement strand
TTGTTGGTTGTCTGTTGTTAGGTGTATGCTCTAGGTTCTTTTGATGCAATCTGCACAAATACACAGCGGCATGGGTTTTAAGGTTTGGGGGTTATGGGTTAGCAGTTAAACCTTAACCCCTAAACCAATGCCTCTTTCTTCTTAGCAGGTTATCACAAAAAGGGCTTGGCAGGCAAACCCAACAACTGACAACAAACAACCATCAACATTTTCCCTCTATCTATATAAACGAAATAGACCCTTCAAAAAACAACCTGTTTAAGTTAGAAATTCATTAGATTTTATTTCTGCGGTGTTAGTAGTGATACAGGTTGCGCAAGGTTCTAAGGGTTCTGAAGGTTCTGAGGGGTGCTCGAATGTGCAGATCGATGTTGGTATCATTATTGTATTGTCATTGTATCGAATTTATTGCTTTCCCTTAGCGCGTGGCCCCTTGGAGAAGGGGCGGCGAAGCCGGGGATAGAAATGGCCCGAAGGGACATAATACAGCAGGAGCGGAAAAAGGAAGATGTGAGTCAGTGCCATAATGGCTGACCTTGCAAAGCAGGTAAATCCGCTAGAGCGGGTCTATCCCCCTGGCCCCCTTCTTCAAGGGGGGACTGCATTTATGGAATGTGTCACTTGGCACATTCGAGAACCCTCAGAACCTTGAGAACCTTCAGAACCCTGTGCGCTAAAAATAAAAAATACCGCTACCATCAAAGTCATAACCCTGTATAACCATGATGGTAGCGGTATTTTCAATTTGTTACTCTTATGAAATCAGTAGAATCATAACCTTTTTGCCTATCCGCATTCATGCCAAATGGTTCAGCACGAACACAGCAACATCATTTCTTGCAATACAATGCAATCTTGCTCATCACTTGTTTGATATCCAGCGGTTTGGAAATATGTTCATTCATGCCGGCTTCTTTGGATCGCTGGATGTCTTCGGCGAAGGCGTTGGCGGTCATGGCGAAGATGGGGATGGTTTTGGCGTCCGGCCGATGGAGGCTGCGGATGGCTTTGGTGGCGGTGAGGCCATCCATGACGGGCATCATGACATCCATGAGGATGATGTCATAGGTGCCTTCTTTGCTTTGGCTGAACAAGTTCAATGCTTCCAAGCCATGATGGGCTTCGGTGATTTGGATATGGGCATCTTCCAAAAGGTATTTGGCGATTTCCATATTCAGCTCATTGTCTTCTACTAAGAGAGCGTGAATGTTGTGTAAATCATCGAGCTGGATGGATTCAACGGGCTTCGGCAAATCGTCTACGTGGGCTTTGTCAAAGGTGAGATAAATATTAATGGACGTACCGATGCCTAAGGTACTCTGGATTTCGATATGCCCGCCCATGCGTTCAATGAGCCCTTTTACAATAGCCATGCCAAGTCCGCTGCCGTTGTAACTGGTGCGGGCGCCGTCGGGAGCGGCCTGGGCGAAGGGATCGAAGATTTTCTTCAGGAAGGTGTCGCTCATGCCGATGCCATTATCCACCACGGAGAAGATGTATTGCACCTGCTGGGGCGACAGGTCTTCTTCTTTGACGTTGCACCACACGGAACCACCGGGGCGGTTGTACTTGACGGCATTGGAAATAATATTGATCAAAATCTGTTTGATATGGAGGGCACTGCCAAAGATGTAGCGATTGCTTAGGTGCATCAGCTCTTTGGAGGTGTGCAAGGTGACGCCGTAGTCAGCGGCCCGCATTTCTGTGATGGTGGTCACTTCCTGCAAGAGTTTCAATAGGTCCAGCGGTTCACGAACCAAGGTGACATTCTTTTCATCCAGTTTGTTCAGTTCTAGCACATCATTGACCAGGGAGAGCAGATGCTTGGAGGCCACGTAGCATTTCTTTCTATTTTTCCGAATGGTTTCAATATCATCGGGGTGGCGCAGGGCGTATTCCAGAAGGCCAATGATACCATTGAGTGGGGTACGGATGTCGTGGCTCATGCGAGATAAGAAGGCGGTCTTGACTTCATCGGCCCGGCGGGCACTTTCCAGTTCAATGGTTTTGGTGACCAATTCATCTTTATCGAGAATCAGATTCCAATGCTCGATGGTGCCGTCCGCATTGATGACTTTGTGACCGTGGTCTTCGATGTATTTGTAGGAACCATCTTTGCATTTCATCCGGTAGGTGATGGCATAGTGGTTCTTCTTTTCATACTGGGCTAGGGCTTCCTTGATGCCCGCTTCCAAATCATCCGGGTGGGCGATGCCGGCAATGGACCCATTGGACGCCTGCATCAGCTCTTCCACGGTGTAGCCCAGGATGGCGGCGTATTGTTTGGATACGTATTTAAAAGAATACTTCGGGTCGTTGTAACTGATTTTGAGGCCCCCTGGGAGAGACGCGGTGATCACATCCAGCTGTTTCTGTGCCAGCTGGTACGCTTTGTCCAATTCTCGCTGGTACGCCAATTCCTTTTCCACAATGCGATCGACGCAGCGGAAGCCGATGACAACGAAATGTTCCGTATCTTTCTGGGGGTCATACTGCCGGACCGCGTGGGCTTCGAAATGAGTCTGCTGCAGCTCATTGGGGATGGAAGTGAAACGGAAATACAAATCACTATGGGTCTGGAAATGATGAAGCAGGTTGTTGCGGCGGAGAATCCGCTTCATGTCTTCTCTGGATTCGGCCAGCACATACTGGTTGGCGTAGTTATCCAGGTAATCCGTATAGTCCAGGGTCTTGTGCTGTTTGGCAATGTTGTTGGATGCCTGGTTCAGTACGATTTCAAACTTGTCCGTATCCAGATTGATGAGCAGCACAATGGTGTAGTCATTGCCTAAACCGGATAATAACTTTTGCAGCCGTTGTTCTTCATCTAAGGAAATATCTTCTTTCATAGTGATTGGTCCTTTTCTTGCATGGGGTACTTATAAATAGAGTCAATAGAAAATAAAAATTTTCTTTATTTTAGTATATTTTAGACTAGTTTTCAATAGAATGTTGGTGACTGGTGACTGGTGACTGGTGACTGGTGACTGGGGTTCTGCTGGAGCGTTTGGGGATAGAGATTATAGTGCGTAGTGAGGAGTGC
>DBLC01000123.1:0-4303 GCA_002297935.1 Dialister sp. UBA734 | reverse complement strand
GGAAGGGGCGCACAACTTAAGAAGCGCACCAATACCCCTTTTTTATTCTATATTCTCTATCGTTCTTTTCTTTCCTTCTAGCGTTGTTAAATTTTTAATGTCATTCTGAGCCGCCCGTAGGGCGATGTCGAAGAATCTTTGTGTTATTCCTTGCCGCTTTTTATGTGACTAGCGAGATAAAATGAGACTTTCCGTTTTAGTATGCCTGCTATTGACACATCTTTTCCATTGAATGCTGCACGTATAAGATTCCTAATGTAATGCAAGATTTTATCAATTTGCACGTTCGAGGAACCTGAGAACCTTAAGCAACCTAAGCAACCT
Source organism: Dialister sp. UBA734 (assembly GCA_002297935.1). Classification (GTDB taxonomy): domain Bacteria; phylum Bacillota; class Negativicutes; order Veillonellales; family Dialisteraceae; genus Dialister. The sequence goes on along the minus strand of DBLC01000123.1, from coordinate 3,979 downwards.
GAGAAACTTTTTCTCTTGCATAAATCACAAAATTGGTATAAAGTATATATTAATAATAAAAACATTGCACATTATGTATATACGTTTAAAACATAATGCAGACATTTTATGATATTTCCTTTTTGTATTTGGCATAGGGAATGAAATGTTATACAATAGAATTTATATTTAAAAGCAGTGAGTGAGGGTGACTGGTGACTCGTGACTGGTGACTGGGAAAGAAATCTGTGCTTTCTAGTCACCAGTCACGAGTCACCAGTCACTAGAAAGATATAAAGAGGAGGAGTACCTATGATACTACCGGCATTACTGTTTGGCGTGCCACTGGTCACGGCGGTGATTTTGCTTTGTAATAAAAATACCGCAGTGCGGAACGGTTTGGTGAAGGGATCGGCCGCTTTGATGATGGTCCTGGCCATCGCCATTGGGGTCATGTATTTCGGTCATCCCCAGAAGATTGGTCTTTCCGGGGAATGGGTCAAACTGGTGATGTTTGGCGTCGATGTGCTGGCGGTGGCTGCGGTGTGCTATTATTCTTTCAAGTTCAAGCGGCACAGCATTGCTCTCTTGGGGCTTCTCCAGTTTGGTATTATTTCTGCCTTTGAATACCACATGGGCAGCCGGATTTATACGTCCTGGGATTTCATTATCGATAATTTCGCCATCATTATGATTCTCATTGCGGGCATCATTGGCAGTCTTATTTCCGTGTATTCTTTGGGCTACATGGCGGTGCATCATCGAAAGCACCCGGCCGAAGCGGATCGCCGTCCGTTTTTCTTCTTTATCGTATTTCTGTTTTTAGCAGCCATGTTTGGTTTGGTGATGTCCAATAATTTGCTGTATATGTATACATTTTGGGAAATCACCAGTTTGTGCTCCTTCCTGTTGATTGGCTATACCCGCACCAATGATGCGATTCATAATTCCTGCAAAGCCCTGTGGATGAACCTTTTGGGCGGTTTGGCTTTTGCACTGGCCATTGTGTACATGGGAGAAATGTACTACACGGTGGAATTGTCTCAGCTGATCAACTTGGGTCGCAGTCACCAGCCGGTGGAACTGGCCGTGGCGCTGCTGGTGTTCTGCGGATTCACCAAATCGGCTATGATGCCATTTTCCGGATGGCTGCTGGGTGCTATGGTGGCACCGACACCGACGTCGGCACTGCTCCATTCGTCCACCATGGTCAAGGCCGGTGTATTTTTGATTATTAAATTGGCACCGCTTTTGGGAAATAACCACGCCGGTGTCATGGCTATGCTCATTGGGGGCGCCACCTTCTTCTTTGCTTCTTGTGCGGCGATTTCTCAGTCCGACGGCAAGAAAGTCTTGGCGTATTCCACCATTTCCAATCTGGGACTTATCGTGTGCTGCGCCGGCACCGGTTCTTATGAAGCGGCTTGGACGGCCATTATGATTGTTATTTTCCATGCGGTGGCAAAGAGTTTGCTGTTCCTGACAGTGGGCACTGCCGAACAGCAGCTGGGAAGCCGCAATCTGGAACATTTCGATGGGGTGTTCAATTCCATGCCGCGGCTTTCTCTGTGCATGGTGATTGGGATTTGTGGGATGTTCTTGGCGCCTTTCGGCATGCTGATTTCCAAGTGGGCGGCTATGAAGGCTTTCGTGGATGCCGGGCAGCCGTTGCTGCTTCTGGTTTTGGTTTTCGGTTCTGCCACCACGTTGTTCTACTGGACCAAGTGGCTGGGAAAAATTACCACTTACATTCCGACCAATGAAAACCGAGAAGTAGGGATTCTTGGCGTGGAATGGGTGGCCTTGAAGAGTCTGGCAGCTATCACTTTGGTGGTATGCGTCCTCTTCCCACTCATTTCGGAATACATGGTCATCCCGTACCTGGGCATGATTTATCACGCCACCACAGAAGTCATTGCCCAGAGCAATCTGTGGATCATGTCACTCATGGTATTTTTGATTATTATCCTGCCCCTTCGTTTCGGAAAGAGCCGGAATAAGAAGCAGGTGGTGACCAATTTGTCCGGTGAAAACTTGGGTCATGACGTGACGTACCGCGGGGTCGCTGGTCATGTGGTACCGGTGTCGCTCCGAAACTGGTACTTGGAAAGCTGGTTTGGAGAAGAACGAATGAAACTTCTGGGGTACACTGCCTGCCTGGCATGTGTACTGATGGAATTGTCTCTGGCAGCAGGAGGTGTATTCCATGTCTGATTATATGATCAATATCGTATCCGGCCTGGCGTACTTGGTTCTGGCACCTCTCATCGGAGGCCTGCTTTCCGGATTCGACCGGAAAATATCGGCCCGCATGCAGCGCCGGGCAGGACCGCCGCTGCTGCAGCCTTTCTATGATTTCTTGAAATTGTGGGATAAACAGCCCATTGCAGTCAATAAAGCGGAAGGCTTTTATGTGTTCGGCTTCCTGCTTTTCGTGCTTTTGACCGGCACCATTTTCTTCGCCAGAGGGGATATCCTGCTGGTGGTTTTCACCCTCACCATGGCCAGCGTGTGCCTCATCATCGCGGCCTATGCGGTGGATTCGCCTTACAGCCAAATCGGTGCGGAACGTGAATTGGTACAGACCATGGCTTACGAACCGATGATGCTCTTGGTGGCCCTTGGGTTCTATCTCTCCAGCGGCAGCTTCAGCGTGGGAGATATCATGGACACACCGGTGATGAATATTCTCCGCATGCCTGGCATTTTCCTGGGGCTTTGCTTCATTCTTTTGATTAAATTCAGGAAATCGCCTTTTGATATTTCCATGTCCCATGAAGCCCACCAGGAACTGATCGGGGGCCTGAAGACAGAAATTTCTGGCCGCACCTTGGCTATGGTAGAAATTGCCCATTGGTATGAAAACGTATTTCTCCTGGGGCTGGTGCTGCTCTTCTTCGCCAGCGATTCCCTGTGGACACTGATTCCGGGGCTCATCATCTGCGAAATTGTATTCTTTGGTGAAATATTGGTGGATAACTGCTGCGCCCGTATGAAATGGGAAAAGATGCTGGCTTCGACCTGGCTCTTCACCCTCCTGGCAGGTTTCCTCAATGTGGCGTTTTTGATGTACTTTAAATAGTGGTGAAATACCTATCTATTTTAAAATGCGTAGTGCGTAATGAAGGTGGCGGCGCACAAGTTATAAAGCGCCGCAGAGTTTTATATAATTTCTCATATATAATAGTGTGTCATCTTTTTATAAAAAGGGGTATTGGGGCGCTTTTAAATTTTGTTGCGCCCCTTCCACCACTGCGCACTACGCACTACGCACTTCGCATTATTTCAGAAATTGCGTAATTGTCATTATTTATAACCTCGGAGGTTGTATGGCTTACGAAAAAAAATCACCTTGGCTGATTCATTATGACGGTTCTTCCTGTAATGGCTGCGATATCGAGGTGTTGGCCTGCTTGACGCCGCTCTATGATGTGGAACGGTTCGGGATCGTCAATACAGGGGACCCGAAACATGCTGATATTTTCCTCGTCACCGGCGGGGTGAATGCCCAGAACTTGCCGGTGGTTCGTCAGATTTATGAACAGATGCCGGAACCGAAAGTGGTCATCGCCGTCGGCACCTGCGCCTGCAGCGGCGGGGTGTTCCGGGAATGTTATAATATGCTTGGCGGCATGGACAAAGCCATTCCAGTGGATGTGTACGTCCCCGGCTGCGCCGCCCGCCCAGAAGCCATCATTGATGGGGTTGTCAAAGGATTGGCGGTATTGGAAGAGAAACATAAATATTTGAAAGAACAACGCTAGTATTGTTTCAATGCGTAGTGCGTAGTGCGAAATGCGTAATGATGGCCGGCGAGCGCGCCGAGTTACTCTTATACGGTTGCTTTCGTGCGATGCAGAGTCCTTTTCTATATGCTCGCCGTTTTTTAGTAAGCAGTAGGCAGTTGGCAGTAAGCAGCATATCGATATGGCTAATTGTTAATTACCTGCTTTATCTAAAAAGGGGTATTGGGGCGCTTTATAAGTTGTGCGCCCCTTCC
>DBLC01000004.1:10008-21977 GCA_002297935.1 Dialister sp. UBA734 | reverse complement strand
TTCACAAAAGTGAATTAATGACCAGCCACTATGTTAAAATCCTGTTTCTAACTCCCACAAGGCGGGGAAGGGGATATTTCCTTTGTCGGTTCGAAGAATTTTGAAAATGGGATCTACTTCTTTAACGCAGCAGATGGTGGCTTTGTAATTTTTTCCTGTGTAGTAGGTGGCGATGATGGTTTCGCCTTTGTAGAGGGAAAGGAGTTTCTGGTTGAGCCGGGCGGCGCGGTCTTCGGTAATTTCTCTCTGAGGAAGAACGGGATGCTCGGCTTGGGCGACCAGGCTTTCGTAGCCTCGAAGGCCGTTGAAGGGCATGAATTGAATGGCTCGTTTGACATTAGGCATGGTGTCCTCCTATGAGTGTATTTCGTTTCCGTTGGTTCGCTCTGGGCAGATAGTTGATTCCTCGAAGTATGGCGTTTTTGCCATGCTTCTTTTTTATGGCAATCATGACTTTTTCGATGGTTTTGTCTTGCTTGTCCAGGGCGGGATGGATGAATAAATTGTTTTGGTAAAGCTGCGACCCCGCAGGTTGAATGCGCTCTACGCTGAGGTTGAGCTGCCGAATCGGTAGGTGTGGGTCTACTTTTTCTTGGTACAACGCGGCAAAGGCTTCTTGAATCATGCGAGGGCTATCGGTGGGTTGTTCCAGTTTATGGCTGCCCTGGCTGGACAGGTGGCGGCCGCTGTATCCGATGTGCAGGGAAATCCCCTGGGTGAGAAGGTCTTTGTCGAGTAGTTCCTGGATGAGGGTTTCTGCCATTTCATAGATGAGAATCTTGGCATCGGTGGCGGTATAGTCTTCAAAGAGCACTTGTCCTGTGGAAAGGGAGCGATTTTCCGGTCGGTAATTCCGGATGTCTTCGATGGTGCAAGGTTCGCGGCCCCAGGCGTGATCGATCAGGTATTCGGCTTGTTTACCAAAAGTTTTATATAACGTGTGTTCTGGCAGGCGGGTGATGCCGTATAGGTCGTAGACGCCCAGTTTTTCCAGTTTGCGGGCCGTGCCGGAGGCGATTTGCCAAAAGTCGGTGATGGGCCGGTGGTGCCACATGGTTTGTCGAAATGAGGTTTCATCTAAGCTGCCAATGTGGGTGGGAAGGTGCTTGGCTAGGATGTCCATGGCGATTTTGGCTAGAAATAAATTGGGGCCAATGCCGGCGGTGGCACAGATGCCTGTTTCTCGAAAGACTTGGTTCATCAGAAATTGGGCCATTTGGGGTCCTGATTTCTGGTATAGTGAGTGGTAGGGTGTCACATCCAGGAAACATTCATCGATGGAATAGGGAAATAGGTCTTCCGGCGCGATGTATCGGAGATAGATTTGATAGATGGCTGCTGATTGTTCCATGTAGAGTCTCATCCGCGGCATGGCGGTGATGTAGGGAATATTTCTGGGAATTTCATAGAGGCGGCAACGATTCCTGACGCCTAGGGCTTTCAAGGCAGGGCTGATGGCTAGGCACAGCGCACCGGGGCCTCGTGTGGGATCGGCTACCACCAAGTTGGTGGTGAATGGGTCTAGGCCTCGTTGTACACATTCGACGGAGGCGTAGTAACTTTTCAAGTCAATGCAGATATAAGTTCTTTTCATAGGGATGTCCTCACTGGGAGATGTTGGGGAAATGGGGCGTGTTTATTCATATTGGGAGTTGCCTTTAGCGTGGTAGGGATTTGGTTTTGGGGTTAAGGTTTAGGGTTTAAGGTTTGGGGGCTGTATTCAAACCTTAAACCTATGACACTATCATGACATTGCATTTGTGAATGATGAATGCGGAGAGGAAACCTTAAACCTGATATGGTTGTTTTAAATGTAGTATAACCGATATGTTCAAATAATATAAGCGAACGGCAGATTAATATTTTCAAATGTTGCTCTAACTTTCTAATGAATTGGTGGAAGACATCCCGTTATGGTGAGGTTCAGTTGGATGAAATTCCGCTGGAGATTTGAGATTTCTCCACTTTTGACTAACATAGTACCGGACTACCCTGCTGCGTCAGTCAGCACAAATCCCGTCGGTCGAAATGACGGAGATGGCTAAGAAAACACTGAATTACCGACAACCGTTAACCGACAACCGACAACCAACAACCAACAACCGCCTACTGCCTACTGCCCACTTTACCCTTGTCTCTTCCTCTCCATCCATGCTATGATGACATAATACAGGAGGTGCGGTATGGCACGAAAAGCGAAGGTAGAAGAGGCGGATTTGTTTTCTTTTGCAGAGGCGGAGGAACCGGAAAAGAGGGTTCCGAAGTCGCGAGGCAAGAAGGAGACAGTCAGAGCGGAAAAGAAAGTGGCAGTGAAGAAACAAAAGATCGTCGAAGACGCACCGAAGAAGCTCGCCGCAGAGCTTTGGGATGTGAAGTTTTATGAATTTGACATCACTCACCCGACCCAAGAAATCAAAGACCAGATGAAAGAGGAACTGGTAGCAGAAGGATTTACCAAGCGGGAGGCGAATCGGATCTTTAAAGGATTGTTCTTTAAAGAAAAGGTGTGCAATACGGTGGGACAGGCGAAGGAGTATTTGGCGGAGATTCCTACGTCCTATGCGGTGAAGTACAAAATCGGCATTCCCCCGTCGCCGCAGATGGTGTCTTTGGAGAAGCGGTTGCGGGAGAAGGAAGAAAAGCTCATTTCGTATCGAAAAACACAGAATGAGAAGAAGTTCACCGGCGAATTTATTTCCTGTATGCATTGCAAGTCCAAGGTGAATGCGAACTACGTGACGCCGCCGCTGTGTCCGGTGTGCGGACAAGATATGCGGTCCGATCACGTGGTGGAGACCATTTCTTCTTTGGAAAAGGCCGTGGCCGATCTGTCAAAACGGTATGAAGATACGGCTCGGAAATACAACAGCAAGTTCACCGGCGGAGAACGGTGGATCATTCGGTTGGTAAACCCTTTTAAGAATAATGCGTAATGCGAAGTGCGTAGTGCGTAATGAAGGTGGCGGCGCATAACTTATAAAGCGCCGCAAAGTATACAAATAAAATGGTATGCACGCTTCGTATGGATTGATTCCACTTAGCATGCATACCGTTTTATTTTTTATAAAGGGGGATTGGGGCGCTTCTAAATTTTGTGCGCCCCTTCCAACATTACGCACTCCGCACTCCGCATTACGCACTGGTTTAAGTTGTATTTTTATTCTTTTTGCTTTATAATAATGACAGTCAATTACATAACCCTATCAGGACGACGGAGTCTACAGCAACGTAGTTTTGTTGTAGGCTTTTTTTGTTGGGACAGGTTACATAGGTTACGCAGGTTTCTCAAGTGGCTCAGGTTTCTTGTACGATATGGATATGTTAGTGATTCAACGCCCCTGTTCTTGTATCGTACATATGGAGAAATATACCGCTTGCGCAGCCCCCTCTTTTAGTCTCCCCCGGCGGGGGAGACAAGACGTTAGCATGTATTCCATAGAAGTTAAGTGTGCTAAATGTATTTCTGCATATATAGTTTTTATCAAGAGCTAACATTATTTTCTAAGTGGGAAAGCTGAGCTGTTAATTCGTAAACATACTATGCTCATGGTTATCCGCATATGCGAGAGGCATGAGAAATCTGAGCAACTTGAGAAACCTGAGAATCCTGTATTTCAAAGGAGGAATAGTAATATGTATAGTGTAGCAGCACCTCATGCGAAGGGAAAAAGTGCGGAAGATAATATTTTTGCAGCCAATAATCGGGCCATTGCATTGGCAGAAAAGATTGGCGTGGAAAATGTAGTCAATGCCACGGTGGGATCTATTCTGGATGAAGACGGCAGTCTGGTGGTGCTGGATGTGGTGAAGGAGGCATTGAATCATTTGTCTCCGAAGGAATTCTGCGCCTATGCACCGATTCAGGGCTATCGTGCGTTCCTGGATGACTGTATCGACCAGTGTTTCGGCGAATCCCGTCCGGATGGATACATCGATGCGTGCTCTACCCCTGGCGGTACCGGGGTGCTCCATCATGTGGTGCACAATTATTCCGAAGTGGGCGATGAAGTGCTCATCACCGATTGGCACTGGGGCGCTTATGACAGCTTGATTGATGATAACAACCGCAAGGTGCGGACCTTCTCTTTCTTGACCAAAGAGGGCCATTTCAATAAAGAAGCTTTTGCGGAAGCTGTCAACGATGTGCTTTCCAAGCAGGACCAGGTGGTGATTATTCTGAATGGGATCGCCAACAACCCGACTGGCTATTGCATGTCCGTAGCAGAATGGCAGTCTGCGGTGGATGTATTGAAAGATGCTGTGAAAGATGGAGACAAGAAAGCCATTTTGATTCCTGATGTGGCATATCTCGATTACAGTGGGGAAAAGCAGGAATGCCGCAAGTTCTTTAAAGTCTTTGGTGGCCTTCCGAAGAATATCCTGGTGGTTTGTGCCTATACTCTGTCAAAAGGGTTCACCATGTATGGGCAGCGCATGGGGGCTATGATTGGTATTTCTTCTGATAAAGACGTCATTAAAGAATTCGTCGATATCAACCAGTACACCAGCCGTGCCACTTGGTCCAACTGCAACAGTGCCGCTCAGAATGCCATGATTCATATTTGCCAGGATCCGGCGAAGATTGAAAAACTGGATGCAGAACGGGCGAAATATTTCCAGCTTATCCAGGATAGAGCAGCCATCTTCATGAAGGAAGCCAAAGAAGAAGGTGTGAAATTCGTGCCTTATATTTCTGGTTTCTTCATCACCATTCCGGTGACCCACTCTCAGGAAGTGTGCGATTATCTGGAAAAGGAAAATGTGTTCATGGTGCCGTTGAAGAAGGGCATTCGTCTGGCTGTGTGCTCTGTGTCTAAGAAGAAAATGGTGGGCCTGGCCCATAAGCTGGCTGTGGCTATCAAAGCGGCTGGAGCAGAACAGTAAGTGGTGAGATTTCATGGAGTCATGTTTCACGGGAAACGTTTTTGAAAAGGTTATTATTTTGCCGTGTTCCTTTTGATTAATAGGTAGATGCTACCGCTTGCCAAAAGGTTAAAAGGGGTTATAAAGGGTTATGAGATTTTCGCTAGTGTCATAACCTTTTATAACCTGTTTAACCCTATCGCAAGGGAAAGCATCTGCGTGTTAGTGGAAAGAGTAAGGCAGAATAATAACCCATAGAGTCATAGTTCACGTGAAACCTGACTCTGTCGGTCTTAATCCCGAATTATAAAAATGAGGAAAAGTACATGGAAAATTTATTTGCCGCATTGAACGCGGTGCTGAGTTTTGTTACGCCGGTATCGGATTTCTTTTGGGATTTCCCGAAGATGTTTGATTTCTGGAAGGCCATTCCGATTCTGGGGTCTTTCTCTTTGGCAATCATTGTCCTGGTAGGCTCTGGGATTTATTTCACGTTCCGGTTGAGTTTCATCCAGGTGCGGAAGTTCAAGGCGGGACTGCAGACGCTGATGGAACATCGCCAGATTTCGACAGGTGTTTCGCCTTTGACGGCGTTCCTTTTGTCTACCGCCATGCGTGTCGGCCCAGGAAATATCATCGGGGTCACCGGGGCTATTGCCGCAGGGGGGCCGGGGGCGTTGTTCTGGATGTGGATTTCTGCGTTCTTTGGGATGGCTACGGCGTACACCGAAGCGACGTTGGCACAGATTTTCAAGGAAAAACGGGGTGACACCTTCGTTGGTGGTCTTCCTTTCTATGCGCGTCGGCTTTGCGGCAATAAAGCATGGGTAGGCGTGCTTTTGTCTGGCATGTATATTTTCTATGCCCTCATGTGTCTCCCAGCGCAAGGCTTGAACGTTATCACCTCGGCGGGAGCCATTGCAGAAATGGTGACAGGCCTTCACTTTGAACTACAGTCCACCTTCTACTATGTGGGCTCTGTGGTCGTCTTGGTTCTGGTGGCATTCATGGCTTTTGGCGGGATCAAGCGTATCGGCAAATGGGCGGATCGTCTGGTTCCGGTCATGGCCGTGATTTATATCTTGACCGTTTTGCTTCTCATTGTGACCAATCTGAATAGCGTGCCCTATTTCTTTGGGGCTGTCTTTGAAGGGGCCTTCACGCCGGAAGCTATCTTTGGCGGATTCTTCGGCACCGCATTGCTGCAGGGCGTGAAACGTGGTCTTATGTCCAATGAAGCCGGTCAGGGCACCATCACCATGGCAGCCGCTGCAGCAGATGCCAAGCATCCTTGCGAACAGGGCATCATTTCTGCGCTCGGTGTTTTCCTGGATACCCACGTGATTTGCACCATGACCGGTTTCATCATCGTCATGGCTCATCAGTGGGGCGTCAATCCGGAAGCATGGAAAGCCGCAAAGACTTATCCGAAGTTCCTGCTTTCTATGAATGCGATGGCACCGGAAATGCTGCAGACCTTGGTGCTGATTCTGGTATCCATCTGCTTCTGCCTTTTCGCCTACACTTGCGTGATCGGTTTCGTTTCTTTCTCTGAAATTTCTGCAAACCGTATTTCCAGTAACCAGGCGTTTATCAATTTCATTCGCATTCTTTGTATCTTCGTGGCTGCGTTTGGTATTTCCTGTAACATTGCTGGTTATGACCTGTCCAACCTGTGGGCCTTCTCCGACTTGGCCAATATCATCATGGTATACGCCAACGTGCCTATGATTTACCTGGGATTCAAATACGTCCTGCGGGCTACGAACCACTATTGCCAGAAAGACAACAGTGGATTCAACTCCAAAGTAGTTGGCATTGAAGTGGAATATTGGGACAAGAAAAGCAGTGAGAAGTGAGTAGTGAGAAGTTAGAAATGGTGGTAGCGGCGCATAAAATTGGGAAGCGCCGCAACATTATAAAGGTTATAGTTCTGCTGATTTGGATGGAGTCATTTGATATGGAATCCGCTTATCAAAAGGTTATGATCTAACTGCCTTCGTTTATCTAACAAATAAAAAATACCGCTAACAGCAAGGTTATAAGGGTTGTATACATGCAGAACATAACCCTTTATAACCCGATGTTAGCGGTATTTTTTATTTGTTAGGTGAATGAAATCAGTAGAATCATAACCTTTTATCAAGCGGTTTCATTGCCAGTGATATCAAAAGTATTTCTCTCAACAATACCCTTTCCTTTCTATCGACGCAAAATTTTTTCCACGTAATGACTCAAAATAGTATACATCCCGATGATGAGCAAATGTCCAAATACGAAGAGGCCGAGAGTCACCGGCGGACGACCTAGCTGGTTGAGGGGGATGCAGAGAAGGCGGCCTCCGATGTGGTAGTAGCAGGAGAAATAAATACCTCCGGCGGCGATGGCCAGGAGCAGCAGGTAGATTACTGGCTGCGGCAGGTGCATTTTTTGTTTCATTTGTGTCCAGATGCTTTGCCAGTGGAGGCCCAGGTGCAGACCGATGAGAATCAGCATGGAGAATCCAGCGACGCGGTGAAGGCGGTGAACCCAGAGGGGAAATTTGATGCCCATGTAGTACAGGTGATGGGAAATCAGAACACCGGTCATCATGACAAGGACAAAGGCGAGAAGCAGCAGTCCATTGATGAGAGTCATTCGCTTTCGGATACCGTTCCAACGGCCTTTGGTGAGATTGTGATACCAATTCTTGTTCCAACGGTAGTGGAAATAGAACAGAAAGCAGAAGAGAATCGCCATGATTTCGTGACCTGCGTTTTTGATGAACCGGTAGTCCAGGAGAACCACAAAGACCAGGGTCATCAGGATGTCCAAGAGAATTCGTTTCTTCATATTATTGGTTCGTCAACTTTCTCATAGTATAATCAATGATTGCTTCTTTGCGGCGTTGAAGCATCATTTTGTAAAATTCTCTCCTTATGTTTGAAAGGTGAGGGGTCTGGTCCACTATTTCATATATGGTTGATAGGTCAATTCTGGGGGCTATTCGTTTGAGTGCTTCCGTACAATCTTCATTCTGCAAAGAGGAAATAAAATCAAAGTAGTTGATCTTGGTATTATTGATTTTTATTTCTGAAGTAGGAAATACGTAGATTCGATTATTGATTTCCTTTTCCGACGATACAATTTGAGAAATTTGTTCATCCGTAGGTTTAGGATATAAGCAGGAGCCACAATCATAGACGGGCGCTATAGTGGCTTCATTTCTATTTGAATCAACAAGCATGCCCCAGTTTCCATTATGACGATCAAAATTTCCTAGAAAAGCATCTACAATAAACATATTCCAAAAGTATTCTTTGAGTTTTTGAACAGGAATCAGTTCTTGGTCTTCAATGGCGGAGAGAATATCAGATAATTCTGTGCCGTATCCATTTTGAGAACTATTGATTAAGCTGTTTTTCAGCATGGCGAATTCCATAAGCTGCTTTCCCTGGTTTTCAAAATCTTTACAGGCTACGACAGGCGTTCCGGCATAGATCCCCAGTAGGGTTTCCTGTGCAGGGATACCTATCGATTGAAAGATATGGCAGCCTAGATATTCAGAAATGCAACTGTTAGATGGAATTCCGTTCTTTACGGGCTGAAATTTTAGCATATACCGTTCACCTTGGAAGAAAACAGATTTCTTTTGTCCATTGGCACCCCGGTACCCTTTGTATAAATCAGTTTTAGCTGTAGTGAAATCGTAATACGTATCCATCATTACACTCTTTCCATGCCTAAATACTTTTCTCGTAAGTACCAGGCTTGTTCCTCTGAAATAACACCATCCACGTAGCAGGCATTGATATCGCCGTACACTTCATCTTCTAGGCAATCGATATGCAAGCAAGTTTTATCTTTGCGCCCTTCGATTAAAGCATCGATATCTTTTTGCAGATAGGGAGGCAGGTTGCATTCTAGATAGGATTTATCTAATGGCTTTCCATTTTCATCAAGTTTTGTCATTGTATAGCTCCTTTCGAGTTACAGTATGTTTTTAGGATACTCATGTTGTAATACCCAATGATACAGTTGATTAACTGATTTTTGACTAGAAGCCACATCTAAAATAATGGTGTACAATTCCTCTTGCGTATAGGTTAATTCGATTTGGTTAAGAGCTAAAAAGACGAGCATGGAGTGAACACCGATCCTTTTATTTCCATCAATAAAAGGATGATTCATGATGAGCCCATAGCAGAGATGTGCCCCTTTTTCTTCTATCGTTGGATATAGTTCGGTGCCAGAAAAGGATTGAAAGGGGGCATGAATGGCAGAATCAAGTAATCCTTGGTCCCTAATTCCCTGTTGACCTCCGAATCTCTCAATCAGCATTTGATGCATGAGTAAAATCTCTTCTGTTGTGAGCTTTTTCATTTGGCTAAGACCTTATAGGCTACTTGGTTTTTCTCCATAATCCTTTTGGATAAGGATAAAACATCTTCTGTAGGTGCATTGGTCATTTGCTCGGCTTCGTTAAATTGAATCAAGAGATATTTAGGTGCATTGTTTTTCATGATAATAATGGGACCTTGTTCATCTACCATGCGGGCTACTTTAGAAAAATTTTGATTGGCATCGGTTATGGAAACTAGATTTTGTGTATTGATGTTCATAGGGGTTCCTCCTTTTCTTTTATCATACACTAATAATAGGATGAATTCAACCTATACGCTTTTAGGGAAAATTAATGGATGAAACAATAAAAAGACGCACTAGAGGGATATCTAGTGCGTTTTTTTATGTAACAGTATGTGTCAGTTGGAAGCATGACCGTTCATCGTTCACCAGTCACCAGTCACCAGTCACTTACTCTGCCACTACTTCTTTGATAATCGCTACAGCCTTTTTCAGAAGGTCCATAGGGATATTCAGTGCTGGCAGGAGACGGATTTTTTCTTTGGCGGTGAGGACCACAACGCCTTTTTCGAGAAGTTTCGGAACCAGGGTGTTAACGTCTTTTTCTGGTTCGATGCCTAGCATGAGGCCCATACCGGCTACGGATTTGACGCCTTTCGCTCCTTCCAGTTCGTTTTTGATGTAGTCCCCTTTGGCTTTTACGTCAGCCAGGAGAGCATCATCGATTTCGGAAATAATGGAAACTGCACCGGCGCAGGCGATGGGGTTACCGCCGAAGGTGGAGCCGTGGGTGCCGTAGGTGAAGACGTTTTCTGTTTTTTCATTGAACAGGGTGGCACCGATCGGAAGGCCGCCGCCTAAGCCTTTGGCGGTGGAGACGATGTCTGGCTGTACGTTGTAGTTCATGTAGCCGTACAGTTTGCCTGTTCTGCCGTTACCAGTCTGTACTTCATCGACCACCAGAAGGATGTCGTGTTCTTTGACATACTTGGCAACCCCTTCAAAGAAGTCTTTATTCAGTGGATGTACGCCGCCTTCGCCCTGAATGGGTTCCATCATGACAGCGCATATGTTTTTATTTCCTTCGCACAGTTTGATGAAAGCGTCCAGGTCATTGGCTGGGGTGTAGAGGAAACCTTCGGTGAGAGGGAAGAAGTTCTGGTGGAATACGTCCTGTCCGGTAGCAGCCAAGGTGGTGATGGTACGGCCGTGGAAACCATTGATGAGGGTGACGATCACATTTCTATCTTTGCCATATTTGTCGATGGAATATTTCCGAGCCCCTTTGATGGCACATTCATTGGCTTCGGCACCGGAGTTGGAGAAGAACACTTTCTTCATGCCGGTCTTTTCACACAGCAGCTGTGCCAGCTGGGCATCGGGCTGGGTGTAGAACAGGTTGGACACGTGGTTCAGGGTGTGCAGCTGCTTGGTGACCGCTTCCATCCACGGTTTATGGGCGATACCAAAAATATCAACGCCAATGCCGCTGCCCATGTCGATGTATTCCTTACCCTGGTCATCGGTCAGGATGGATCCTTTGCCGGAAACGAAACAAACCGGATACCGGTTGTAAGCGTGGACGATATATTCTTTGTCAAGTGTTATGGTATTCATGATAATTCTCCTTTTAGGAAATTCGTTTTTTATGCGTAATGCGAAGTGCGTAGTGCGTAATGGTGGTGCGGCGCATCAAATTAAATGGCGCCGCGAATTTTATATTTTATAAATAAGGGGTATTGGGGCGCTATATGAATTGTGCGCCCCTTCTACCATTACGCACTACGCACTTCGCATTACGCACTCATAAGAGTCGGGTTATAAATGACAAATGATACAGCTGGTATTATTTCACAAACATGGTTCCCAGTCCTTCGTCGGTGAGGAGTTCGATCAGGAGGGCGTGGGGGACTTCGCCGTTGATGATGAAGACTTTCTGTACGCCGTCTTTGAGGCCGTCGGTGCAGGCGTCTACTTTCGGAATCATGCCGCCGGAGATGGTGCCATCTTTTTTCAGGGCTTCCACTTCAGGCAAAGTCAGTTCTTTGTAGAGGGTCTCCGGTTTCTTCGGATCTGCCATGACGCCTTCGATGTTGCTCATGAAGACCAAGCATTCCGCATGGAGAGCCGCGGCAATTTTGGTGGCAGCGGTGTCAGCATTGATGTTGTGGGGCTGGCCTTTTTCATCGACGCCGACAGAAGAAATAACAGGAATGTAGCCGCCGGCTAAGAGGTTGCAGATGATGTCGGTGTGAACGTCATCGATTTCGCCGACCAGGCCCAGTTTTTCATCTTTGGTGTGTACCTGAATGAGGTTGCCGTCGATGCCGCAGAGGCCCACCGCTTTGCCGCCAAGGGCGATGAGGTCAGCCACGAGACTCTTATTGACTTTCCCAGCCAATACCATCTGTACCACTTCCATGGTATCTTTGCCAGTCACACGGAGTCCGTTTTCAAAATGGGATTCGATGTGGAGTTTATCCAGCATGGAATTGATGTCCGGACCGCCGCCGTGGACGAGGATGACATTGACACCGATGAGGCGAAGAAGAAGGATGTCTTCCAGCACATTTTTCTTCAGCTGCGGATCGGTCATGGCGTTGCCGCCGTACTTAGCGACGATGCATTTCCCGGTGTATTCTTTGATGTAAGGAATGGCTTGGCTTAATATTTCTGCGCGAATGGCGTTGGTGGTATTCATACGATATAGCTCCTTTAGGTTTTCAAATGGAAATTTTAGGAACAATGCGTAATGCGAAGTG
>DBLC01000004.1:7503-9954 GCA_002297935.1 Dialister sp. UBA734 | reverse complement strand
CATATAGCGCCCCAATACCCTTCTTTATATAAAAGAAAGAGATAGATTTAGATTGCGAGATACTTAGTGCGTAATGCGTAACTAGAAATGTTTATCTATGGGGAGGTAAACGTTGTCAGAAAGAAATCCAATTGGGGACAGGATTTCTTTTCTTTCTGGAATATATAGAAGGGGTTCTCCAGAATTTTTCTAGGTTACGCACTACGCACTGAGTATCTCGAAGATCTAATGAAAGTTATTTATAAGGGCCTGGCTATATGAATTGTGCCAGGCCTACCACCATTACGCACTTCGCACTACGCATTACGCACTTTTTTTAAATGACCAGTCCCGTTTCAGGAGCCAGTCCCAGCATGAGGTTCATGCATTCCACAGCGGCACCGGAGGCTCCTTTGCCCAGGTTATCGAAGAGGGATACCACTTGGACGCGGTCGTCGTTGCCGGTGATGTGAATGGTCAGGCTGTCTTTGCCTGCATTTTCGTTAGCAGCCAGGAAGAGTTTATTGGTTTCTTCCGTGGACAGGGGGGACACATGAATCAGAGCAGAGTCTTTGTAATGTTTCTCATAAATGGTATGGAAATCATCGAGGGTGATGTCTCCAGGAAGGCCGCACGGCAGCTGCAGGAAGTGGGTGTGGAAGCCGATGGTGACTTCCATGCCAGCGTAGTAATCCGCTACGATAGGCGAGAAGAGCGGTTCTTCAGCGAGACCGCAGACTTTCATGATTTCCGGCAGGTGCTTGTGGGTCTGGGATAGTCCATACTGACGAGGCGATTCCAGCGGGGTGTCTTTTTCCTGTTCATACTGGTGAATCATATTTTTTCCGCCGCCACTGTAACCGGTCAGGGAAATACAGTGAAGCGGGTAATTGATCGGAAGGATGCCGGCCTGTACCAAAGGGTAGAGGATGGAAATAACGCCACTGGCGTGACAGCCTGGGACGGCTACTTTCTGTGCGTTCTTAATGGCTTCTTCCTGGGCTTTGGACAATTCCGGGAATCCATAGACCCAATCTTCTTTCGTTCTGTGGGCGGTGGAGGTGTCCAAAATGCGGATGCCTGTGCCTTCCGTAGCGGCTACGATTTCTTTGGAAGCTGCATCAGGCAGGCAGAGGAACATCAAATCTGCTTTTTTCGCAAATTCTACGATGGTAGGGATGTCTTTTTTCTTTTCTTCCGGTAAAGAGAGGAGTTCAATGTCATTTCTTTTGATCAGCCGATCATGAAGGCGCAGACCGGTGGTCCCCGATTCTCCGACAATGAATACTTTTGGCAGTGCTTTGACTGTAGTCATTTGTAATTCCTCCTCTCTTATTTATCGATAGGGTAGTCCGCAAAGGTGGCTACCATGACAGCTTTGATGGTGGGCAGCCGGTTTGCTGCTTCCTGGAAGGCCAGGGAAAATGGTGCTTCGAAAACGTCATCGGTGACTTCGATGCCATCCAAGCCGAACCGTTCATAAATGTCTTTACCCACTTTGGTGTTGGTATCGTGGAAAGCCGGCAGGCAGTGGCAGAACACAGTGTCCGGATTTCCTGTATTTTTAATCATATCCATGGTGATGCGGTAAGGCATGAACAGTTTGATTCGTTCGCCCCACAGTTCATAGGGATCGCCCATGGTGACCCATACGCCGGTGTAAATCACGTCCAGGCCTTTCACGCCTTCCACCGGGTCATCGGTGAAGGTGAAGGTGGCACCGGTTTTCTTCGCAATTTCTTCGCACTTCTTGGTGAAATCGTCTTCTGGGAAGAACTGCTTCGGTCCGATGATACGGAAATCCATGCCCGCAAGAGCGGCGCCAGCCATCAGAGCATGAGCCATGTTTGACTGGCCGTGGCCTACGTAGGCATAGGAAATCTGATTCAACGGCTTTTTGAAATGTTCCTTCAGGGTGAGAAAATTGGCTAAGGTCTGGGTGGGGTGGTCATAATCGGTGAGACCATTCCAAACCGGAACGCCCGCTTTGGCAGCCAATTCTTCGACAGCACTCTGTTTGAATCCTCTGAATTCGATGGCGTCAAACATGGACCCCAGTACGCGGGCAGTATCCGCGATGGATTCTTTGTGCCCGATCTGGCTTCCCGTAGGTCCTAAGTACGTGGTGTAAGCTCCCTGGTCACGAGCAGCCACTTCAAAGGCGCAACGGGTACGGGTGGAATCTTTTTCAAAAATGAGAGCAAAGTTCTTCCCTTTCAAGGTCTGGATTTCTTTGCCTTCTTTTTTATCTTTCTTCAGCTGGGCAGCCAAGTCAAGGTAATAATTGAATTGTTCCGGTGTATAATCAAGCATGGTCACAAAGGACTTGTTCAGTAAAGTATTCATAATTGTTCTCCCATTTTTTATACAATGCGTAGTGCGTAATGCGTAGTGCGTAGTGAAGGTGACGGCGCATCAAATTATATAGTGCCGTGAATTTTATATTTTTGTAAATAAGGGGTATTGGGGCGC
>DBLC01000004.1:0-7457 GCA_002297935.1 Dialister sp. UBA734 | reverse complement strand
GCACTTCGCATTACGCACTATTAAGTGTTTATTTCTTCAGTGCTTCAACAACCGCTGCGGCTTCCATGGTGATGCCCAGGGGCAGGATGGATTCGTCGATGGCGAAGCTGGCGTTGTGCAGGGCTGGGGTGCCTGGTTTACCAGTGCCGAGCCACATGAAGGCACCGGGGAATTTTTCCAGGTAAGAAGAGAAATCTTCTGCACACATGGAGGGGAATTCCGGTTGGGTGATGTGTTCTTCGCCCAAGTATTCTTTTCCGATCTCCTGCAGGAATTTAATTTTTTCCGGTGTGTTGATGGTAGCACTGTGACCACGGACGTAGTTCAATTCGGAATGGGTGTGGAACATCACATCCAAGCCTTTAAGGATTTCTCCCAGTCGCTGTTCCATCTTGTCACGAAGAGCCGGGGTGTAGGTTCGGACGGTGCCCTCCAGGTATGCGTCTTCTACACCTACGTTGTAACGGGTGCCGGCATTCATGAGGCCGATGGTGCAGACCACATTTTCCATCGGATTCATTTCACGGGAAATCAGGGACTGCACGTCGATGATGAAATGAGCGGCTGCCACCAAGGCATCGGTGCCATTGTGCGGCTGGGCAGCATGGGTGGATTTCCCTTTCACGTGAACGTAGAAACGATCGGAAGCGGCCATCAGGTTGCCCGGTTTCAAACCGACCACGCCGACTGGAAGTTCTGGCCATACGTGAAGGCCATAGATTTCAGAAACATCGTCCAGCTTGCCGCTATTGGCAATGTGACGTCCACCGCCGATGGCAGCTTCTTCTTCGGCTGGCTGGAAGACCAGTTTCACTGTGCCGTGCAGTTCGTCTTTCATTTCATTCAGTACAGCGGCGGCTCCCAGGAGAATCGCCATGTGGCTGTCGTGCCCGCAGGCATGCATGACCCCTTCGTGTTTGGAAGCAAAAGGAAGGCCGGTTTGTTCGGTTACCGGCAGGGCATCCATGTCAGCACGGAGAGCCACGGTCTTGCCAGGCTTTCCGCCTTTGATGATCCCAAGGACGGCGTTCTGGAAGAATCCGGTTTCAAAGGGGATTCCCAATTTGGTCAGTTCTTCCTGGATGTACTTGGATGTATTCACCTCTTCCCCAGAAACTTCTGGATAGCTGTGGAAATGACGACGCCATGTAACGGCTTTTGGAACGATTTCTTCGACTTTGGCTTTCAATGTTTCTTTACACATTCTAGTGAACCTCTATGCTCTTTCTGGTAAGTTTATGCGGTATATACAAGCTGAATTTTTTCTTTTGTAAACTTGTTTTTACAATAAATGCGGTAAAACTTACGAAAATAAGGAAATTAGATTGATTTGAATTGTGATAATTATACAGCTATCAGAATAAACATGCAAGTAGAAAATAGAATATTTTTGCATATAGATGAATATTTTATCTTAAATTTGTTGTTGGTTGTCTGTTGTTGGTTGTTAGGTTTATCTTCCGAGTCCTGTAATGACAAAATAGCACAAATACAAAATGCTATTGGTTTAGCAATGCTATTAAGTTAGGAACATGATTCCGCTTGTGATTAAAGGTTACTCAGGTTTCTCAAGTTGCTGAGGCTGCTCAGGTTCCTCGAATGTGCCGATAGACGCTAGCGTTATCATCTCATTCGTGGAACCTGAGAAACTTGAGAATCCTGAGCAACCTGAGAAACTTTGCCACGAAAGGGATCATCCCATATTTTGCTTAACTTAATGACATTGATTTGTTTAGGGTTTATGCTCCGAGTTCTTTTTAACCAACTTGCTTTTATCAAAGTGGCATTGGTTTAAGGTTTACGCCTTAACCCCTAAACCTTAAACCAGTGATGTTTTGTATTTGTGCTATTTGATCGTTAGGAACTAGGGACATAAACCCTAAACCCAACAACAAACAACAGACAACCAGCAACAATTGTTATATAATACTGATTATCAAATAGAATTGGTGACTAGTGACTCGTGACTGGTGACTAGGGAAAACGTAGCTAAGTCACCAGTCACGAGTCACCATATATCGCAGGAGACTTTACATGCAGAAACTTTTACTCAGCTTACTGACTTTATTTCCTCTCTCCATCGTCGGAGCGGCGGATTATACTTTGCCGGCTGTGGTGGTGACGGCGGAACGACAAGCGATTTCTTTGCAGCAGGAGCCCCAATCGGTGACGGTAATCACTCGAGAGGACATGGAAAAGAAAGGAGCCTCCAATGTGTCGGAAGCCCTTTCGGATGTGTTGGGCCTGGACAGTGCTCGGGGCAGTCAGAACAGCACCTCTGCCATGGGCGGGCACCAGCTCATGCTGCGGGGTATGAATACCAACCAGACCCTCGTTCTAGTGGATGGACACCGACTGGCCGATGAAGACACGGGACAGACACAAAATGTGTACATTCTTTCTCGCCTGGATGTGTCCCAAGTGGAGCGCATCGAAGTGCTGCGCGGTCCGGCAGGGGCCATGTACGGATCCGATGCCATGGGCGGCGTAATTCAAATCCTGACGAAACGGCCGGGAGAAAAAGAAATGAACTATGGTTTTCAGCTGGGTAGCCGGGAAAATACCACCCATTTCCGGTATGATCCGGGAAAACTGGGCCGGTGGTCCGTGGATGTCCATGGGCGGCTCACCAAGGTGCGGCCTATTTCTTTTAGAAATATCGGTCCTGACAGTCGTGGTACCTTCTATGATGGCTACGATACGCCGGCCTATGGGAACCAGCAGCAGTTCGGCATCGATGGGCTGTATGATTTCCAAAATAAAAATGAGAACCAGCTTCGCATGAGTCTCGATTATTTCCATGAAAAGACCACTTTGGGCATGGCTGATGCGACTATGACGTTAGCACAAATGACCCATGGAGCGATACCTGACGAGACGCCTATTACAGTGCAGAAAAATGCTATTAGTTGGACAGAGCGCACTGAGTGGACCGGCGGCGTCACTTATACGGGGGATACCAAACGAAATAACTATGAAGGACGGGTATACTATAGCCATTTGAAAAAATTTTCAGAAAATAGGAATGAACGTCCTGAGCCAAATGAAAAATGGTTGCAAAATATGCTGGGGACCATGATGCCTCATTATGCATTTGACCATGCCAGTTATGACCGATGGGGGATGGAAGGACGAAATACCATGTCGCTGGGAAAACATTCTTTAACGTTTGGAGGAGAATGGACAAGAAATACTTATAACGGAACTAGATTGACACCGCAATTACAATATCCGGGGCAAGATGCTACCCATGAGAGAAGTGAAGGAGCAATCTATTTTTGTGATTGGTGGCAGGTGGATCAGAAATGGCACTTGGCACCTTCCATTCGCCTGTCCAAAGGAAATTCCTATGGTTTTGTAGGAACTCCAAAACTGGGCGTGACCTATGACATGGGAAAGACATCTCGTATCAAGGCTAATTATGGACAGGGGTTCCGAACACCTACTATCAGTGAGCTCTATCTTCAAATGGATACTGGTCATCCGGTACAGGTCTTTGGAAATCCCAATTTGCAACCTGAAAAATCTAAGAGCTATGATATAGCGATAGAGTGGGAACGAGGGCAAACGTCCTATGGAATTTCTTATTTCCAAAACAAAGTAAAAAATCTCATCGATACAGAATTTAAAGAGAAGCATTACTATCTGTATGTGAATCGTAACAAAGCAGAAATACAGGGCATAGAAATGATCCTTTCTCATCCATTGACAGACCGTTGGACCTTGGAATCGGGCTATACCTACTTGGATGCCAAGGACAGCTCCCTCCATACCCGGCTGGATAATCGCAGCCGCCACACCTGGGTGACAAGTCTCACCTACGATGACCACAAAGACTATGGATTCACCGGAAAAATCTGGGACAGCTTCCACGGGGCCTACCATTTCGATGGGGCCGATTATACCTACCATGCAGTGAATCTGTCCCTACAGAAACATTGGGGAAATAGGGTTCACCTGACTGCCGGACTATATAATATAGGAAATAAAAAAGTAGACGATCTGTATGTAAATGGAAGAGAGTGGTACTTGGGGATGGAGTATAAATTATAGTGGATTTAGGATAGAGAGGAAAATGCGTAATGCGTAGTGCGAAGTGCGTAATGGCGGAAGGGGCGCATCAAATAATATAGCGCCCCAATACCCCATATAAAAAATCAGCAAGCATATAGAAAAGGACACGAAATAATAGATGCAAGCCCTATAAGAGCAATTCGACGTGCTTGCTGGCCTTCATTACGCACTTCGCACTACGCATTACGCACTGTATTTTTTGTTTCAAATCTAATGCATCTATGATATAATACAAAATATAGTGCAGGCACAACCAACGAGAACGGACAATCGAAGAGATATCTATATCATGGGAGAGACGCTTGTGGCGTTCTCTTTTTTTATGCCCGAGATGTGGTGACTGGTGGACTCGTAGGAAAAATATTTCCAGTAACCAGTCTACGAGTCACTGTATCTTGGAAGATGCGATGACGCATAGGAATAAGACCTGCTATTGAAAGGCAGTGAGAAGTTAGAAGTAAGAAGTTAGAAATGGTGGAAGGGGTGCACAATTCATAAAGCACCCCTATACCCCTTTTTTATGTATATAAAAATTTTGCGGCGCTTCCAAATTTTGTGCGCCGTACCACCATTTCTCACTTCTAACTTCTCACTTCTAACTACTGACCTGACCTAACGTAAATGGATTATATGATGATTACAACTTACACGAAGATAGGGCAAGAGGCCCGGCGACCCATGACGCATACAGGAGGAAACATGTACGACACATTTAAAGAATTAGTGACCCGTCCGGAGATTTTGAAAGCCGTAGAAGATATGGGCTTTGAAGAACCGACACCGATCCAGAAAGCGGCCATTCCGGTGGCTGTTTCTGGGAAAGATTTGATCGGACAGGCACAGACTGGCACAGGCAAGACCGCTGCTTTTGGGATTCCCCTTTTGGAACGAATCGACCTGTCCAAACCAGGACCGCAGGCAGTGGTTCTCTCGCCAACCAGAGAACTGGCCATCCAGTCCGCCGAAGAAATTAACCATTTGGCCCAGTACCTGCCCATTCATGCCCTGCCGATTTACGGCGGCCAGGACATTGAACGGCAGTTCAAAGCGCTGCGCAAACATCCAAACATCATCGTGGCTACCCCAGGTCGTCTGATGGACCATATGAAACGGGGCACCATCGACCTGTCTCACGTGCAGAACTTGGTGCTGGACGAAGGGGACGAAATGGTGGATATGGGATTCATTGACGACATCCGCACCATCTTGGCCGGTATTCCGGAAGAACGGCAGACCATGTTCTTCTCGGCTACCATGCCTGGGCCGATTCGTGAATTGGCGGAAACCTTCCTGAAAGAACCGGAAATTGTAAAAATCAAAGCCGCTACCGTTACCATCGATCTGATTGAACAGGAATATATCGAACTGCCAGACCGTCAGAAATTTGATGCCCTGTGCCGTCTCCTGGACATGCAGGACCCGGAACTGGCTATCGTTTTCGTTCGCACCAAACGTCGCTGCGACGAAGTCACAGAAGCACTGAAGAAACGTGGTTACATGGCCGAAGGTCTTCACGGTGACCTGTCCCAACAGAAACGAGACACCGTGGTGCGTCAGTTCAAAGAAAGCACCATCGATATCCTGGTAGCCACCGACGTAGCTGCCAGAGGACTGGATATTTCCGGCGTCACCCATGTATACAACTTCGATATGCCCCAGGATCCGGAAATTTATGTGCACCGCGTAGGCCGTACCGGCCGTGCCGGACAGACCGGTCTGGCTACCACCTTCGTGATTTCCAGAGAAATGGGACAGCTCCGCGACATCGAACGGGTCATTCGTCGCCGCATCAAGAGAAGAGCCGTGCCGACCCTTTCCGAAGTCATCGAAGGCAACCAGAAAGCGGCCATCGAAAGTTTGGCTGATACCGCCCAGGGTGGTGGTCTGGAAGACTACAGAGAAAGCGCGGAAGACCTGCTGAACGACGTGGACTCCATTTCCCTCGTGGCAGCTGCTATCAAACTGCTGACCAAGCAGCCCGACGTGACCCCAGTCAAGATTACGGAAGAACTGCCGAACTTCCGGAGAAGAAGAGGTAGTGGCCCCCGTCGCCACTTCGATGGCGACCGTCCAAGAAGACGGTTCCACAATGGAGAAGGCCGCGGCGATCGAGGAGACCGCCACTTCGAAGGCAAACGCCGCCGCTTCGATGGCAACCGCGGTCCGAAAGGCCAGAGCCGTCCGAAGAATGGAAAAAATATCCATGAATCGAATTTCAAACCCTACTTCAAAGAAGGAAACTAAATAGAGTGATGTAAAACTCCCTTTGTTAGCATATGGTGCTGACAAGGGGAGTTTTTATGTGAGTGAGAAGTGAATGTTGTTGGTTGTTAGTTGTTGGTTGTTAGTTGTTAGTTGTTGGTTTACCTGCCGAGTTCATGGATGACAACTTGCCTTGACGAAAGAGGCATTGGTTTGGGGTTTAAGGTTTGATTGCTCACCGCAAACCCTAAACCTTAAACCCACGACGTTGTGCTTTTGCGCCGATTGTATCGAAAGAACCCGGTACGTAAACCAAACAACTACCAACAGGCAACCAACAACAAAATAAAAATTTTAGAAATTTCATGTTGTGATTTTTAGGGACTTCTGCAATGTAAATATATGGAAGGGGAAAATGGTGGCTGGTGGACTGGTGACTAGGGATTGTTATTAGTTGTTAGTTGTTAGTTGTTGGTTTATTTGCCGAGTCCAATGAGGACAACTTGCCTTGCCGAAAGGGGCATTGGTTTTGGAGGTTAAGGTTTGATTGCCAACCGCAAACCCTAAACCTTAAACCAATAACATTGTGCTTTTGTGCAGATTGTATCAAAAGAACTCGGAGCATAAACCCATCAACAAAATCAAAAATAATCAAATTCTAATCTTTAAATGTTCGTTTTTTTCGCCAAATTTCCGTTTATATAGATAGAAGGATAAATTGGTAGTAGGCGGTAGGCAGAAAACAACTGCAAACTGCCAACTAAATTAATGAAAGTTTAATTTTTAAAATGTTCGTTTTTTTCGGAAAATTTTTGATTATATAGATAGAGGGGGAAAATGCAATGAGGAATTAGGAATGAGGAATTAGGAATGGTGATGGCGGCGCACAAATTATATAGCGCCGCAAAGTATATATTTTTATAAAAAAAGGTATTGGGGTGCTTTATAAGCTGTGCCCCTAAGTAAGTTTACCCTTTATTTATCGCCCCCATTGGGGGAGATGCCGAAGGCAGAGGGGGCAGCTCTAGCGGGATACATACAAATGTTATTCTATCCCTAGTGGGACTAATACCACTCCTCATTAACAAAAGTTTTTCGTTTCCATGATTCTCATAAGCCTAGGTTGCTTGTGGGAGTCCTGGAGGTGAAAAGCCTCCAATATTTCCAAATCATCCGGGCCG
>DBLC01000067.1:5131-10700 GCA_002297935.1 Dialister sp. UBA734 | reverse complement strand
GCTATGCCGGTGGGTTTCTCTTAAAATTAAAATATGCGGCGCTTCCAAATTTGACGCGCCGCCACCATCATTTCTAACTTCTCACTACTCATTTCTCACTGCTTTTTAGTATGCTTTCTTTGTATGATGGCTATGAATAGAAAAGCATTGGCGAGAGGAGAAGGAAATATTTATAATAAGCATAGTATAGGTGACTAGTGACTGGGATTTGTTGATACAATCGTTAGAGTCACAGTTGCTAGCTGGTATCTAGCCGGCTAGTAGCCAGAAGCTAAGAGCTAGCAGCTGTGACACAGTAGGGTCCATCGCATATTTCCAGTCACCAGTCACGAGTCACCAGTCACCAGACAGTAAAGGAGACGATCTATGATGAAAAAGAAAGTTTTAGCTGCTACTGCGGCAGCTGTCGTGACATTGTCTACTTCCGCTTGTGCCGCTGTGCCGGGGAAGGGCGGCGATACCTATGTACCGTATGCGGAAAGAACGGGCAATGAATCCATTGTGTATTTCACCCGCGACCTGTCTGCGGCAGGGATGCAGAAGGTGTATGAAAAGGTGAATGGAAATATTTCCGGTAAAGTGGCAGTGAAGCTTCACACGGGCGAAAAGAATGGGCCCAACATTCTGCCCCGTTCCTGGGTGAAGAAGCTCATCGATACAGATATTCCGGGCGCCACCATTGTGGAAACCAATACATACTACGGCGGCGATCGAGATACCACGGAAAAACATAGAGAAACCATTCATGTCAATGGCTGGGACCAGGTGGCACCGGTGGATATCACCGATGCAGATGGCGCTGCTTTGCTTCCTGTCAAAGGGGGCAAGTGGTTCAAAGAAATGTCTGTGGGCAAGGACCTTTTGAACTATGATTCTCTGGTGGTGCTGACCCATTTCAAAGGCCACGTCATGGGCGGTTTTGGCGGTTCCGATAAGAATATCGGCATTGGATGCGCCGATGGAAAGGTAGGAAAGAAATGGATTCATTCCGGCGAAACGGGCCAGCAGTGGGGCGTTTCTCAGGAAGAATTCATGGAACGAATGACCGAATCCACTAAATCGGTGATTGACCATTTCGGCAGCCACGTGACCTATGTGAATACTCTCCGCAATATGTCTGTATCCTGCGACTGCGAAGGGGTGAACGCCCAACCGGTAGTGACACCAAATATCGGCATTCTGGCATCTACGGATATTCTGGCAGTGGACCAGGCTTCGGTGGATATGATTTACGCGCTCCATGATGGCGATGGTCACGATCTGAAAGAACGAATGGAATCCCGCCACGGCCTGCGCCAGCTGTCCTACATGAAAGAACTGGGCATGGGTAATGACAAATACATCCTCATCGACCTGGATAACAACGAAGCGGTGATTCTCCCGAAAGACGCCGTGAAAGACGTGAAGCCCTTTGTTGATGATGGAGAAAAGTAAGAAATAGTGCGTAATGCGAAGTGCGTAGTGTAGGATGGGGCGCACAACTTATAAAGCGCCCCAATCCCCCCCTTTTTATTTTTAGGGATTAGTAGCTAGGCCCTAGGGATAAGGTTTTCCTAGTGTTTTTAGAAGTTTGAGTGTGATGATATAATAAAAATAGTTAGCCTATAAGTATAGGTGAGAGCTTGGAAAATAAAAAATAACGGCGCTTCTAAAATTTGTGCGCCGTACCACCATTTCTCACTTCTAACTTCTCATTTCTAACTACACATGGAAAGTGAATCATGTGACGGTTATGAGAAATGCTGTATGATGTAAAGCCCCATTCCATTCCTGCCGGCAGGCGCCTGCAGTCGGGACATATATAAGTGACTGGTGGACTGGTGACTCGTGACTGGGATTTGTTGATATCATCGTTAGAGTCATAGCAACTAGCTGTTAGCAATTAGCCTATAGCTGGCTAGTAGCTAGAAGCTAGGAGCTAGCAGCTGTGACACAACAGGTGGCTTCCTGTATTTCCTAGTCACTAGTCACCAGTCACCAGTCACCGATTTTCAATCAAAGAAGGGTATACAAATGATCGTAACAGAAGATATAGCAAAGAAACAGGACGCCCTGGAGGCCCATTTGAAACAATTGGGCTCTGTGGCGGTGGCTTTTTCCGGCGGCGTGGATTCTACGTTTTTGCTCTATGAGGCCCATAAGGTGCTAGGCGATAAGGCCGTAGCGGTGACCATGAAGCTCAATTCCGTGCCGGCTAGGGAAATCCAGGAAGCGAAGGATTTTTGTGCCTCTCGGGGGATCCAGCAGGTCATTGTGGAACGGAACCAGTTCGCTGCACCGGGATTTGCGGACAATCCGAAGGATCGCTGCTACTGGTGCAAAACCTATCTGTTCTCTTCTTTGGGCAGTTTAGCTAAGGAACATCATATTTCTACCATCGTCGATGGCACCAATTTCAGCGACATCCATGGCTATCGTCCGGGCCTCAAAGCGTTGGCCGAATTGGGCGTGGTCAGTCCTCTGAAAGATGCCCAGCTGACGAAAGAGGAAATACGGGCCTTGTCGGAACAGGAAGGTCTTCCCACGTGGAATAAACCGTCCTTTGCGTGCCTGGCAACTCGCTTTCCCTATGGCAGCCGCATTACAGAAGAAAAACTGCGGGCCGTCGAAGCGGCAGAACAGTTGCTGTTCGATTTGGGATTCCCCCAGTTCCGGGTTCGCTGCCATGGCGACATCGCGCGGATTGAAGTATTGCCAGAGCAGCTTTCCAAATTGCTGGACCATAGAGAACAAGTGGCAGCCCGGTTCAAAGAATTGGGCTTTGATTACGTCACCATGGATTTGGAGGGATTCCGCTCCGGATCGATGGACTTGAAAGGGCAGTGAGAAGTTAGAAGTGAGAAGTTAGAAGTGAGAAGTTAGAAGTGAAGGAAGGGGCGCACAAATTAAAAAGCGCCCCCATACCTATTTTATAAATTGATTAGCCTCATGTTTCACGGGAAACAATGGAGGAAAGGTTATTGTTCTGCTCTATAGGCTATTTTTAACATAGAACCTTACAGGTGAGCGAAAAGGTTAAAAAGGTTATAGAGGGTTATGTGTATAGGGTACTTCCATAACCTTTTATAACCCTTATAACCTTGTCACTTGCGACAGCAGGAAATGTTTTATAAAAGAAATTGGCGGAATTATAACCTTTCTAGCTATCATTTCTCACTTCTAACTTCTCACTTCTAACTGTTTTTAAGGAGTCAGTATGAATGTTAGACATATTTTAGCGCAAGTCAAGGATGGTTCGCTTTCTTTGGAAGAGGCGGAGCAGCTCATTGCGGAGAATCCGGCGGGGCGGTCTTATGAGGAAATGGGATTTGCCAAGCTGGATACGGACCGGAAGAAGCGGTCTGGATTTGCGGAAGTGGTGTATTGCCAGGGGAAATCGGACGAATTTATTGGTCAGATTTTTAAGAAATTGTATGACGTGGAAGGGGAAGTGTTTGGCACCCGGGCGTCTCCCCATCAATACGAAATTGTGAAAACCTTTTTACCGGATATTTCCTATGACCCGGTATCCCACATTTTGAAATTGGAAAAGAAAGATAAGGAACATATCGGCTGTGTGGCGGTCTGCACCGGCGGCACTGCCGATATTTCTGTAGCCGAAGAAGCGGCCCAGACGGCAGAGTATTTCGGGACCCATGTGGAACGGGTCTACGATGTGGGAGTCAGCGGGATTCATCGGATTCTGTCCAAGGAAGCCATTGTGCGGAAGGCCAATTGCGTCATTGCCGTGGCGGGCATGGAAGGGGCCTTGGCATCAGTTATCGGGGGCTTAGTGAGAAATCCGGTCATTGCGGTGCCTACGTCGGTGGGCTACGGGGCCAGTTTTCATGGCCTGTCGGCTCTTCTTACGATGATCAATTCCTGTGCCAACGGCATTGTAACGGTCAATATAGATAATGGATTTGGTGCTGGGTATGTGGCGACACAGATCAATCGCCTGGCAGAAAGGGGTAAGATTTAAATGGGAAAAAGTTTATACCTGGAAACCTCTTCCGGGATCAGCGGAGATATGTTTGTGGCAGCCATGCTCGACTTGGGCGCCGATGTGGAAGTGCTGTCTGATGCACTGAATTCCATCCCCGCCGGCGGCTTCAATGTGGAAGTGTCTCGGGTACAGAAATCTGGCATTGATTGTTGTGATTTCAATGTGATTCTCGATGCAGAACACGAAAACCATGACCACGATATGGCCTACTTGTACGGACCGGAACCGGTGGCAGAAGAACCAGTGGAAGAACATCACCATGACCACAACCATGAAGATGGAGAGGAAGAACATCATCACTGCCATTGTCATGAAGATGGAGAGGAAGAACACCATCACTGCCACTGTCATGAAGATGGTGAGGAAGAACATCATCATTGCCACTGCCATGAAGAGGGCGACGAAGAACACCATCACTGCCACTGTCATGAAGATGGTGAGGAAGAACACCATCATTGCCATTGCCACGAAGACGGGGAAGGCGAACATCATCACCCCCATGACCATGGGGAAGGCCATCACCACCATCATCATGAACATCGCCACTTGGCTGATGTGGAAGCCATCATCGATGCCACTGATATGACCGACTCTGCCAAAGCACTGGCAAACCGCATTTTCCGCATCGTGGCAGAAGCGGAATCCAAAGCCCACAACTTGCCGCTGGAAGAAGTGCATTTCCATGAAGTGGGCGCCATTGACTCCATCGTAGATATTATTTCTGCGGCAGTCTGCTTCGACAACTTGGGCGTCACCGACGTGATCGTGCCGAAACTGACCGAAGGCACTGGCACCGTTCGCTGCCAGCACGGCGTGCTGCCTGTACCGGTACCGGCTACGCTCCATATCGTAGAAGATTATCATATGCCGCTGGAAATCATGGATGCCAAAGGGGAATACGTGACACCTACCGGCGCAGCCATCGCCGCCGCTCTTTGCACCACCCACCAGCTGCCGAAATCCTTCCGCGTCCTGGAAACCGGTTTGGGGGCTGGCAAACGGGCTTACACCGAACGGACCAACATCCTGCGTGCCTTCCTCATCGAAACAGAAGATGAAAGCGATAAAGACGAAGTGGTGAAAATCGAAACCGACATCGACGATTGCACCGGCGAAGCCCTGGGCTACACCATGGAAAAACTGCTCCAGGCGGGGGCACTGGACGTGCATTACATGCCGGTATACATGAAGAAAAATCGTCCCGCCTGGGAACTGACGGTGATTTGCAAAGCCGACCAGATGGAAACGTTGGAAAATATCATTTTCAGCGAAACCACCACCATTGGGATTCGTGAATTTCCCAGCGTTATGCGTTCCATCCTTCATCGCCAGCAGGTACAAGTGGAAACCCCCTATGGCGTAGCGGAAGTGAAGCAGATTTCCTTCCAAGATGAAATTCGCTATTATCCGGAATACGAATCGGTCAAACAGTTGGCAGAAGAAAATCAGATGCCTTTTGCTCAAATGTATGATATAGTAAAATTAAGCGCAATCGGCGAATAATTTTATATAATCCCACGGCGGGAAGAGGAGACTCTTTTTGCTGTGGGATTTTTTTGCAATGCGTAGTGAGGAGTGCGTAGT
>DBLC01000067.1:0-5031 GCA_002297935.1 Dialister sp. UBA734 | reverse complement strand
TTAAGTTAAGGATTTGCGTTAGTAGGAATGATTCCGAAAGTGTTTGTAAAGGTTCATAAGGTTCATAAGGTTCTAAAGGTACAAAGGGTTCTCAGGTTTCTCGAATGTGCCGATGGACGCTGGCGTTATCATCTCATTCGAGGCCCTTTAGAACCTTTAGTACCCTTAGAACCTTGAGAACCTTTTATGCAGAAGAAATCATCGCATATTTCAATCTGCCTAAAAACACCGCTACAGAAGGGAGCACATCATGGAACTTTTCGTACTGGCTTTGTTTTGCATCATCTTGCTTGGTACCATTGCTATAGGGGGCTCATTGATTCATGCTCTATTGGCCGGATTGGTGTTGTTTTGGCTGTACGGAATCTATGTGGCCAAAGTGTCTGCTCTGGATTTGGCCCATATGGTCATCGAGGGTGTGTTGGCGGCGAAAAATATTTTGATGACTTTTGCCCTCATTGGGATACTCACCGCATTCTGGCGGGCGTCGGGTACCATTGCGACTTTGGTGACTTATGCCTCGCAGTGGATTCAGCCGGAAATCATGGTGGTACTGATCTTCCTTTTGAATTGTTTTGTGTCTTTCCTGATGGGCAGTTCTTTCGCCACCGCCGCCACCATGGGGGTGATTTGCGTGACCATGGCGCTGGGCATGGGGATTTCTCCCTGGGTGGCCGGTGGCGCCATGCTGAGCGGGGTGTACTTTGGCGATCGCTGTTCGCCGGTGTCCACCAGCGCCCTGCTGGTGAGCGAGCTGACCAAGACCGATATGTATGACAACATACGAAATATGTTTCGCACGGCCTGGGTGCCCTTGATCGTGACTTGTGTGCTTTACGTGGGTGTGGGATTTTGGGAGCATACAGGAAATACGTCCGCTGCCCATGCCACATCCATTCTGGCAGAGGCATTTCAAATTTCTTGGCCCATGCTGCTTCCGGCATTGGCGATTCTTTTGATGGGATTTTTTCACGTGGCGGTGAAAAAGACCATGGCAGTGAGTATTCTTTTGAGCGGTCTCTGTGCGCTCTATTTCCAGCAGGTAGAAATAGGAATGCTGTTCTCCGTGGCGGTTTTCGGGTTTCATTCTAGCGATGGGGCATTAGAAGCCATCATGGGTGGCGGCGGTTTGGTGTCTATGGTGAAAGTGGCCTCCATTGTTTGTATTTCCTCTTCCTATGCCGGCATTTTTCATGGCACCGGGATGCTTCGCCGGTTGGAAACAGGGATTGAACGTCTGCAGGCCCATTTGGGCTCTTTTGGAACCCTGCTGGTCACCTCGCTGGTCAATTCCGCTATTTCCTGCAACCAGACACTGGCTATCATGCTGACCCACCAGCTGTGTGAAAAATTGCCGCTGAAAAAAGAAACCTTAGCCATTGATTTGGAAAACTCCGTGGTGGTTCTGGCCCCGCTGATTCCCTGGTCCATCGCCGGCGCGGTGCCCCTGGAAGCCGTAGGCGCCCCGCTCTCGTCGATTCCCTGGGCGGTGTATCTTTGGGTGTTGCCGCTGTGGCAGCTGGTAAAAGCAATGAGGAATTAGGAATTAGGAATGGTGGTGGCGGCGCACAACTTATAAAGCGCCGCAATACCTAAAAAGGTTATTTTTCTGCTGCATCCTACTCAAAACATGATTGTATATATCGATGTTGTCAAGGTTATAAAGGTTATGAAGGGTTATGTCATATTGGAAGGAGGCATAACCTTTTATAACCTTGGGATAGCGTTACGTGTATTATATGAGGTTATCGTTTGTAGCTGAATAATAACCTTTTAACAGTCCGCGTCATCGCTTATGTCGAAAACGAATTCCTCACTATATAACCTTTTCCATATTGCATAAATCTCATACGAATAGATATAACTCATGCTAAAACTGCATAATATAAAAAATCGTTTGACAGATGGGCGTTTGCCGTGTATGATTAACTCAACTCAATACACAGGCGATGAGCAAGAAAAAGTGTTATGATTGTCATTTCAGAGAGCCGATGGATGGTGAGAATCGGTATGAGGCGTAAGACGAAACTCTCTTGTGAGCTCCGGATTGAATGAAGATTTCTTCAGGTAGAAAAGGCGGCAGTCCCCGTTACGGATGAACCATGAAAGTATAATGCAGGGTGGTACCGCGAAGACGACTCGCCCCTGTCCGAGGTTTCGGACAGGGGCTTTTATATTTCTTGGTTGTTGGTTGACGGTTGTGAGTTGTTGGTATTTGTGCCAAACAACCAACAACAAGCAACAAACAACAAATCCAAAAGAAATCTTCGAATGGGACGGTATCCATGCCTTGACATACCGACTGGACCGAGTATAAATGCAAGGTGGTACAGCGCGACGCGCCCTTGCCTGTGGGAGCAGGCAAGGGCGTTTTATATTTTTATGGTAAGTGATAAAGCAGGGTGGTACCGCGAATCATCGCCCCTGGAAATGAACCGGATGGGATCATTTCTGGGGGCTTTTTTTAATGCGTAGTGCGTAATGCGTAGTGCGTAATGAAGGCAGCGACGCACAATTCATATAGCGTCGCAAATGTATAGACCTAGTGCGGAGGGGTGATGTTCCTAGTCACCAGTCACGAGTCACTAGTCACTAAAAGGGACATTGATGGGAGGAAAAACAAATGATGAACATGAAAAAGATGATGAAGGTTATTGGTGTGTGCTCTATGGCAGCGATTCTGATGGCAGGCGTGACCGGCTGCGGCGGTTCTGGCTCGAAGTCCGCTGTTTCTTCTGGGGCAAAGAATGCGGCGAAGATTGGTTTCACCGCGGCCCTCACCGGTGGCGCTGCTGCCTATGGCAAGTCTGAAGAAGAAGGGGTCCGCCTGGCGGTGGAAGAAATCAACAAGAAAGGGGATTTCCCCATCGATCTCATGGTGGAAGATACCAAGGCAGTTCCTGCAGATTCCATGAATGCCACCAAGAAACTGATTCAAGAAAAGGTGTCTGTCATCATTGGACCTATGACATCCAATGAAGCCAAAGCAGCTGGCCCGATCATTCAGAATGCCAAAGTGCCGTCTCTGGAAATTTCTGTCACTGCTGAAAATATCACTGATATCGGTGATTGCATTTTCAGAAACTCTGTGCCGGAATCGAAGAACATTCCACAGACCGTGAAGAAAACCCATAAACTCTTAGGCTACAAAACCGCTGCCATTCTCTATGCTCACGACAATGAACAGCACGTGACGGCCCAGAAATATTTCCAGAAAACCATGGAAGAAGAAGGCGTCAAGGTCATTGATGTGGAAACCTTCGGCAGCAAAGACAGCGAATACTCTGCACAGCTCACCAACATCCAGCACAAAAATCCTGACGTTATCGTGGTGTGCAGCTATTACCAGGAAGGCTCTCGCATCCTGAAAAAGATGAGAGAAATGGGCATGGACCAGCCTGTCCTGGGGGATAACGGTTTCGTTTCTCCGGAACTGGGCAAGATGGCCGGTGCCGCTGCGGACAATGTGTATGTATCCTCCATGTGGGCTGCTGATAAGAAAGATGAAAAAGTACAGACCTTCGTGGAAAATTATAAAAAGGCTTACGGCCGCGCACCAGACCAGTTCGCAGCCAGCGCTTACGATGGGGTATACATGGCAGTGGACGCCATGAAACGGGCCGGCACCACCACGGACCACCAGAAGATTCGCGATGCCCTGGCACAGATGAAAGACTTCCAAGGCGTCTGCGGCACCTTCTCCTTCGATGAAAAACGTGACCCTGTGGTGGATCTGATTCTGATGAAAATGCAGGATGGCAAATTCAACGTGGTAGAATAATGCGTGGGTATTCATTCGTTTTTGCTGAAAAAGTGCGTAGTGAGTAGTGCGAAGTGCGTAGTGGTATTAGTCCCGTAATGGATTGTCATACCGTTGGCATTTTATACCGCTATAGCTGCCCCCTCAGCCTTCGGCAGCTCTCCCGACAGGGGAGCCGAGGCAGCGGTGTAAACTTACTTAGGGGCGCACAACTTATAAAGCGCCCCAATACCCCTTTTTATATCATGCTGTTAAGTTAAGAATAGGGGTTAGTAGGTGTGATTCTACTAGCGGTATTAGCTCATTTGGGGAACCTGAGAAACTTGAGAACCCTGAGCAACCTAAGAAACTTGTACGTTCTAACGAAATGACACCTGCTGACGCAACATGTTAATTGGTTAATACGGAAGTAAATAGCCGTCTGGCCTGCTTATCCTATCTCCCATATTTGTCCCGGCAGGCCATGGGGCTATCTGCTTATATAAAAAATCCCGTCCGAAAGGATGGGGTTTTTATTTTTGGTAGGTTGCTTAGGGTTCTCAGGTTACTCAAGCTGCTCAGGTTGCTCGAGTGTGCCTCTAGCCGTATCCGTCATTTCGACCGGTCGCATTCGTGCGAAATGACGAAATAGATATGAAACGCAATGTGTCGGAGAGTTTTCGTCATCCTGAGCGTAGTCGAAGGACTCGCAGCAGTAGCGGGAAGGGCTTTCTGTATCAAATCGTAACGGTGAGATAACCGTTCGAGCAAAGCGAGAAGAGCAGATCTAGCGAGCTGCCGTGAACTGTGTCATCAAGCCCTTACCGCTGGTGCTGCGAGATTTCTCCACTCAGGGATCCAAATCTATTTATACCTTTTTCTTCATTTCGCACGAATATGATCGGTCGAAATGACGTCTATTTTTTATACTTTCACTTTCACATCTTGGCATTGTCCGCCAGTGATGTCCTACGGACCTATCATTGGTATGTAGTATCGCTGTGGCCGGACGCCTATACCATATATCTCATATAGTATATTATCGCTAGTGCGAGCTATCCCCCTGCCCCCCCTTCCAAAGGAAGAGGGTAACCGCTAGTGCCTCTACCGCTACAGTCTGTATTTCCTAGGGCCTAGCTACCAATCCCTAGCTACTAACCCTAGTCACCAGTCACCAGTCACTAGTCACCAAAAATAAGTATACCCTTCTCGGGCTTACAGACTCTGTAAACTCGATTTTCGTCCCTTACAGAACCTGTAAGAACAAAATTTTCCAAAACGCTTGATTTCTT
>DBLC01000098.1:4596-4751 GCA_002297935.1 Dialister sp. UBA734 | reverse complement strand
CGTCATTTCGACCGATCGTATTTGTGCGAAATGACATAGAAGATGTAAATTGATTTGGATCCCTGAGTGGAGAAATCTTACCATCACTGGCGGTAAGCTAAGCGAAATTATGTGATGATCCCTTTTGCAGGAAAGGTTCTAATGGTTCTGAAGGT
>DBLC01000098.1:1530-4496 GCA_002297935.1 Dialister sp. UBA734 | reverse complement strand
TAACGCAAATCCTTAACTTAACAACATTGCCAGCGATAAGGACTTAAAGTAGCACACCATAACGGCTGTTTTACTTCGGCGAGCTTAAAGAAACGGACTCTGGATAGCCCGAAACCAGCCATATAAGAGCAATTCGACGTGCTCGCCGCCTTCATTTCTAACTTCTCACTTCTCACTTCTAACTGCTTTTATACAATTCCCCGCTCATGCAAACTAACAAAAATCCCATCACCGATCACGATATGGTCTAGCACTTGCATGTCCAAAAGTTTCGCCGCAGCAGCAAATTTCCGTGTCACTTCTTTATCTTCGTTGGACGGTTCCGGATCTCCAGAGGGATGGTTATGCACCAGAATCAAGCCAAAGGCTTTATAGCGGATGGCCCATTTCATAGCTTCCTTCACATCCACCGGGGCAGCGTTCATATTTCCTATGCCTATTTCCCGGTAGCCCAAAAGACGATTTTTCACATTAATAAAAGATACGATGAAATGCTCCTGGGTTTCATGACGGAGCTTCTCCATAAAGAACTGTGCCACCTGTTCCGGTGAAGAAAATTCCACCAACCGCCGCTTGTCATACAGATAAGAAAGCCTGCGCCCCAGCTCGATGGCGGCACAAATGGTGACCGCCTTGTCGGGGCCTATGCCTTTGATGGCTACCAAATCTCGCCAGTGCAAATCATCGAATCCATTCACACCAGATACCGATTCCAGCTGATTCACCACTTCCTGGGCGATTTCCATGACAGAGTGACCCTGCCTCCCGGTCCGAAGCAAAATCGCCACCAAATCAGTCAAACTGGCCAGCTTGGGAGACTCGGCAAATCTTTCCCTTGGTTTGTCCTCGTGTCGCATCTCTCGTATCAGCATAGGAACCTCCTTATTAAAAACAGTTAGGAATGAGGAGTGAGGAGTGAGGAATGGTGGAAGGGATGCACAATATTTGGAAGCGCCCCAATACCCCTTTTTATAGCTTATTATTCTGCCATGTTCGGATAACAAAAATGATATGTATACCGATACAGTCCAGATTATGAGACTTATAAAAAGTCATGTTTCAAACTTCCCACCCTAAGATCTACCAGAAATATTGCGAATTCATAGGACTCTTATGTGTTTTGGGTCCTATGAAGAAGTAGTTTCAATAGAAAGCATACTAAAACAAGAAGTCTCATTTCATACCATAAGCAAAACAAATAACTTCAAGGAACAACACAAAGATTCTTCGACACGGCCGTTGGCCGGCTCAGAATGACATAAAGAAGCAAGTTCGGTTAGAGAGTAGAAAAGAACGGTTGTGAGCAAAATCGAGGCTAACAGAGAAGCCATAGTACCACTAATGAATCCAAGGGAATTTCCCACTAGCGTCATTCTGAGCCGCCCGAAGGGCGTGTCGAAGAATCTTTGTTGTATTCCCCAAGGCACTAGAAAGAAAAGTGGTATGAAATGAGCCAAAACGTCTGGGGCGTTCACATACAAGGCTAACAGACAAGCACAGTTAACTGTAAGTAAGACACCTAATATCAGATTCTCACTCCTAACTGCATTTCTTGTAGAGCCACGCCGCAATGAGAATGCCCACAATGCTGATGAGATTCGGGGCGAAGCGGATGCCGAAGTGAATCTGCATGATGCCCAAATTGAGAGCGATGTCCTTTAAATTGAATATTTCAAAGGTCTCCGTAAAAAATGGCATCAGCGGCGCAAAGTCCCCGCTTCCCAAAAACTGCCCCAGCATCCCGCCAATGAGTGCGCCAGCGGCTAGAAATAGTAAAAATGAAAAAAATCCTTTTGAAATTCGCATGATACTCCTTTATTATAATGCGTAATGCGTAGTGCGAAGTGCGTAATGGTTGAACGGCGCATCAACTTACAGAGCGTCGATTTTTTATAAAATTAAGTTGTCATGACAATGCCATATTCATCGCAAATGAAAGTCAAATCAATTCAAACTATTTTATATAACATTTGGGGCGCTATATAATTGATGCGCCCCCTACCACCATTACGCACTACGCACTTCGCATTACGCATTCATCAAAACTCGCTTCCCAATGCAATCTGTCCGCCCAGTCGATCCACCAGGGCTTTGCCGACTTCATCGTGGGTACGATACTGATAAATCACTCGCCAGACTGTATTTTCATAGGTGAAAATATATTCTTTTACGGTCAAATCGGTTTTCTTGCCTCGGTTGCTTTCGGTAAACTGGAAGGTCAGAAGTGTGCCTGGCACTTTTCCGATGGTGACGTCTTTTTTATCACTGGTCAAGTTGGACAGGTTATTATTTCCTTTCAGCACTTCTTCCGCATCTTTCACCAGAAGGGCTTCGTTCTTGTCCTCTGTGACTTTATTTCCTGTCACCAGCACCTGAATATGTCCATTGTGTCCTTCCGCATTGACACGAGATGCCTGGCGGGGTCCCAGGTCTACCTGCTGCCCATCGGCCACCATTTCAAAGGGAATTGACACCGTAATGGTAGAACCATTACAATGAATACGATTCTTACCGAAAACAAATTGGTCGTCTAAGCTATTTCCACAGCCCGCCGGCAGCATGGCTACGCCCAAAAGACCAATCGATAGCAGCAGATTCTTCTGCCAATGTTGTATTTTCATAGATATACATCATCCTTTTTGATAAATTTTCGATTAGATTATACCATAAAAAAACATTTTTATGTAGACAGTTAGCAGTTGTCAGTCATTCAAAATCCTAATATATAAGGTTATCATTCTGCAGAATTCTTCTTTCTAACAAAGCAAAAATAGGGCTTATCAAAAGGTTAAAAAGGGTTAAAAGGGTTATAGATGGTTATAATACTAGGGATAGTTTCATACACCCTTTATATAGACTTGATGTCATTGGATTGTGTCATCCTATTTGATAAAGAAATCTGTAGAATAATAACCTATATAAAAGGGCAATGATGTTAAGTTACGCGAAATATGTAATGATTCCTT
>DBLC01000098.1:0-1470 GCA_002297935.1 Dialister sp. UBA734 | reverse complement strand
GATGATAACGCCAGCGTCTATCTTACGCATTCGAAGAACCTGAGTAACCTTTAATCACAAGCGGAATCATACTTATTGCCTCAAATTCTTAACTTAACAGCATTGATATAAAAGGGATATTGGGACCCTATATGAATTGTGGGCCCCTTCCACCACTCCTCATTCCTCATTCCTAACTATTACTTTCCGAGGTCATCCAACTATGCAATATAATCCCCCCAACCCCATCATCGCTATCATCGCTGAGTGGAATCCATTCCACTTAGGCCATCAGGCCATGATTGGAAATATTCGTAACCAATATCCAGACGCTACGTTCATCGCCGCCATGAGCGGTTCCTTTGTGCAGCGCGGAGAACCGGCTTTGTTTGACAAATGGACCCGGGCCCGCTGGGCTCTGGAAAGTGGCATTCACATCGTATTTGAACTGCCCACGCTTTATGCCCTGCAGAGTGCTGATCTATTTGCTTCCTATGGCGTCATGATGGTATCTCACACGGGAGCCACTCACCTGGCCTTTTCCACCGAATCTCTTTCCAAAGAAGAACTGCTAGACGCTGCCGCTTGGGCCACTTCGGAAACTTATCTGGCTATTTTTCACCAAGCTCTTCAAAAAGGGATTTCCTATGGACAGGCAGCCTATGAAGCCATGAGCTATCACTCTTTCTTCTTGGCTGACGAACTCTCAAAGCCGAACAACCTATTAGGATTCCGCTATGTAGAAACCATCCTTCGCCATCGCTATCCCCTGGATATCCTCGTAAATCACAGAGATATGGCCCACAATATTTCCGCTACCACCGCCAGAGAAGAATTATTAGTCAAAAAAGAAACGGCTCTTCTCCCAGAGAAAGCAAACCGGGAAGCCAAAAGTCTGATGAAACAGGGCGTTTATACCGACATGGCTCGCTATGAAGACAGTTGTCTCCTTGCTTCTCGGCAATGCGCACTGGAGAACCTTGCCCAATCGGGACTCTTTCGAGAAGGCTTGGAACACAAATGGTTTAAAGAAACCATTGCTCCCACCTATACAGAGATGCTGGATGCCATCAAGAGCAAACGGTATCTTTACAGCCGGTTGAAACGAATCGGTGCCCAGCTGCTACTATCGGGCCATCACAGTCCCTCTCCCTTTGCACAACTTCTCCCTCCTGGGTACCTGCGTCTACTCGGATTAAGGCAAGAAAAAAGCAGGCTGCTTACCCATTGCACCCTGCCCGTATATCCCAGCACCGCCAAAGCCATGCGAAACCTGCCGCCAAATTACCAAGCCATGCTGGCCCTAGACATCCAAGCCACCGACATTCGCGCCTACTGCCAAGCCTCTTCTGCCATGCGAAAAGGGAAAGCCGATTACTATCAGTCACCGGTGGTGATAAAATGAGGGTTAAAGGTGCAGCATGCAAAATCTAGAATGCCCATGTTAAAGCAATGTTGTTAAGTTAAGGATTTGCGTTAGTAGGTATGATT
>DBLC01000126.1 GCA_002297935.1 Dialister sp. UBA734 | reverse complement strand
ATTTCGCTTAACTTAACAGCATTGCCCTTCCTTGGGAAGGGGATAGGACTTGAGCGCAGCGAAAAGTCCAGGGATAACTCGCTGTAGCGACAGGAAATGCGTTTTCCTCTTCCCGCTTAGGCGTCCTCTCTAGCGGTTAGCCTGAGAACTCTTCTGCAGCTTCTATGCTACCGTTAGGAGCAGGTATCACCGAGTACGCTTGTTGTGTTCATAGCGAAGTATACCGCTAGTGCCTCCCCCTCAGCCTTCGGCAGCTCCCCCGGCAGGGGAGCCGAGACGCTAGAGCATTTTTCGCTTGCGTCATGTTTTACGTGAAACATGACAAAAAAGGTTATTATTCTGCCACGTCCTTGCTGCTCACATATAAATGATACTGTTTTTCACAAGGTTATATAGGTTATACAGGGTTATGATACTTATGTAAGCCGCATAACCTTTTTAACCCTTTTAACCTTGTCGCAAGCTATAAACCCACTTTGTTAGAAATAGGAAATCAGCAGAATCATAACCCCTTTCTCCCACGTTTCACGTGAAACATGACTCTAGCCGCTACGTGACCTAATCCCTATTTCCCTGTATCAAACGTTCTTTTTCTTTCCTGGTGAGATGCTTGATGGCATACTCCTGGCTCCGGGCGTCGTGCTCGGTGTCCCATATATGATACCACACCAAGGCCACCGGGAGACGGCTTCGGGTGTATTTCGCCCCTTTTCCTGCATTGTGGGTAGCCACCCGTTTCTCCACGTCATCGACGGTGAAGCCAGTGTAGTACGTGCCGTCGCTGCATTGCAGGATGTAGGTGAAATATTTTCTCTTTTCGTCTGTCATAATTTCTTGCTATACCATAAGAGCGGAATAGGTTATTACTCTGCCTTGTCCGCACGACTAACATATAAATGATACCGCTTTTCAAAAGGTTATATAGGTTATAAGGGTTATGATACTAACGCAAGCCCCATAACCTGTATAACCCTTTTAACCCTTTAACAAGCCTTAGAATCACTTTGTTAGAAATAGGAAATCAGCAGAATTATAACCTTTTTCTCTCACGTTTCACGTGAAACATTCCTAATCCCTAGGGCCTAGCTACTAATCCCTCAGTCAATACCATTCATTGATCCAATTTTTCTGTTTCGGCAGCACGGTGTCGGCCCAGTGTTGTACCCGTTCTTTTTCTGCGTCCGAGCGGGTGCGCCATTTGATTTTTTCTAAGGAAATAAGTTCTGCGAAAGCGGCACTGCCCATGAACCATTCGGTCAAGCTGGAGGTATCCATGGTGAAGGCTGGTTCTGGGATAGTTTTTCCTAGTTTGACGCCTGAAATATCTTCAATGTGACATTTCAGGGAATAGAAAACATCTTCTTTCAAAGCCCGGATGTGTCCGTTTTCTGCTTTCAGCACATAGAATCCACTATTTTCTGGCAAGAATGAATCAATCACTTCAAAGGCGATTTCCCCGGTCAGCGTCTCCGGGCAGGCCATGCCGTCGAAGGCCGACACGGGGTCGGTGATGCGGGCCAGCATGTAGGGGAAGCTGCGATTGCGGATGTAGCAATGTTCTGCTCCGTCAGGCCAGTAGCGATAAGAACCGTCATCTATCGGTTCGTACCAGAGGCAGCTGTCGATGGAGCCTTGGTGGCCTGCCAGGAATGCATAGAGACCCTGGCGGCCCGCTTCATTGGCAAAGGCCATTTCGGTTACAATCAGTTTCCGATCGTCTATGGTATAGAAGAGGTAACCGGTGGGTTGTTTTTTGTGGTACACCACAGCGATGTAACCTTCCAGGAGCGCCCCCTGGATGTGCCGTTTCCACGACGCTTCATCCCGCAGGGCATAGCCATTTCTATTTCTTGTGTACGTCTCATAAATGGAAGCCAATTCTTTCCAATGACTTCCATCGGTCAAGGTGGCGCAGCTGTCAGCCCGTTTGCCCAGGAGCGCCAATTTCTCCGGTGCCGCTTCTCGTTCCCACTGGTGGACGTAAAAGCCAAATCCCAAAGGCAAGTAGAAAGACGCCGCCGAAGGCATCAGAATCACCAAGGATTTCCCTTCTTTGGCTGCCATTCGGAAGGAGCCCCGCAAAAGTTCCTTTGCTGCCCCTTTGCCGCGGGCCGCCGGATGGGTGGCTACGCCGACGATGTAGTCTACAGGAAATACTTGGTCCCGCACGCGAATCTCATAGGGCCGGCGATGCAAATCGCAGGCCATCTGCCCCTTGTCCTCGCCTACCAGCACCTCTTTCATTTGGCACAGGTCTTTGAAATACCACTGAAAAAAAGGATCACTGGGCTTTTCAAAACAATATCCCCAAAGGGATTTGACCGCCTCTTCATCGGCCTTCGTTGCTTTTCGTACGTTCATAGTTTACTCCATTTAGTTACGGATTTGAGTGAGTAGGTATTTTTCCGTTAGAGATTACAGGTTTCTGAGGGTTCTAAAGGTTCTTAGGGTTCTCGAATGTGCTGATAAACGCTAGCATTATCATCTATAAATAGTCCCCTTCCCTTGGAAGGGGATAGGACTTGAGCATAGCGAAAAGTCCAGGGGATAGCTCGCACTAGCGGTATGAAATGCTTTCACCACTGCTCGCTTAGGCACCCTCACTAGCGGCTAGCTGAGGAGCTCTTCTTCCTCTTTCTCTGCTACCGTGAGGAGCAGGTATCACCGAGCACGCACGATATGTTCATAGCGAAGTATGCCGCTAGTGCCTCCCCCTCTTGTATTCTCCCCCGGCGGGGGAGATAAAACGCTAGAGTATTTTCCATGAGAGACATGTTTCACGTGAAACATGTCGTTATAGGTTATTGTTCTGCCTTGACCTTACAACTCACATAGAAGTGATACCGCTTACCAAAAGGGTATAAGGGTTATATAAGGTTATGAGGCTTATGTTAACCTCATAACCATTTTACCCCTTTTAACCTTATCTCAAGCCTTTATACCACTTTGTTAGAAACAGGAAATCAGCAGAATGATAACCCTTTTCCTCATGTTTCACATCGTATTTCATACCGCTAGTGCAGCCCCCTCTTTTATTCTCCCCCCAAAGGGGGAGACAAGACGCTAGAGCATTTTCCGCTAGAGAAATGTTTCACGTGAAACATGACGCTAGGGGTTATTATCCTGCCTTGTCCTTGCTACTCACATATAGATGATGCCGCTTGGAAAAAGGTTATACAGGTTATATAGGGTTATGAAACTCACGTAAGTCCCATAACCTTTTTAACCCCTTTAACCTTGTCGCAAGCGGAAAGGCTTATTTGTGAAACAAAGTGAGCAGCAGAATCATAACCCTTTCTCCCACGTTTCACGTAAAACTGCCAACTGCCTACTGCTAACCGCCTACTGCTTCAAGACCACATCAAACTTCTCTGTCAAATGATCCGGATTATATCCCATCTTGGCTTCTCGAAGGCCGGGAACGCCCAGGTCTTCTTCGCGGTTGACGAATTCGGTTTCGGAAAATTCGTGAATCAGGAAATCCCGGTTGATGGCCTGGTAGAGTCCGCGAATGTTGGGGTTGGCTTTTTCAAAAATGATGTGGGCCATTTTTTCATTCA
Source organism: Dialister sp. UBA734 (assembly GCA_002297935.1). Classification (GTDB taxonomy): domain Bacteria; phylum Bacillota; class Negativicutes; order Veillonellales; family Dialisteraceae; genus Dialister. The sequence goes on along the minus strand of DBLC01000126.1, from coordinate 2,784 downwards.
CCAAATCGCCGTTGGTAAAGGCTTCCACTTTGCCGTAAATGCGGATGATGGCCCCTTTGACGCCCAATTCATCCCAATGGTCGAAGCAGAGCTGGATGGCTTCTTCTTCCTCTTCGATGTCCCCGTGGCGGACGAACCAGTCGTGAATGCCCGCTTTGGCATCTTCCATATTGTCCTTGGTGATAGCTTCATACTGGTAATCCGAATACTGCCGCAGGAAACTGTTCAGATGGTTTTTCTTCATCCGCAGTTTCTTCCCCGGCAGATGGATCATGTCGGCGGTGCGGTACACGTATTCTTCATTGTCCCGGTCTTCCACGAAATCATATTTCCCAGGGCAAATGGCTTCGATGCGCTCGGTCACCCAACGGGACGCCGATTTCAGACGGAACGGAAGGCCCAATTTATCGTATTCTGCATGAATCAAATCCAATCCATGTTTGAAATCTTCTTCCTCTTTGGCAAAGGGCGGCAGGAAAAAGGTATTTCCCCCATGTCCGGCTTTGATAAATAAAATATTGTCCTCTACTGCCCAAGAGGTATCAAACCCTTTCTGCCAGAGAAATAGGGTATTGAACGTGCAGTCGATCTGTTCATAATGATGCACATGGAAATAGCTGTCAATGAGCGGCTTATCTTCGATGCGAAATGGATTGAAATTCATATTGACTCCTTATGTAACAAATATAGAACAATTTGCTTTTCGGAAATAGTGCGTAATGCGAAGTGCGTAGTGCGTAATGATGGAAGGGGCGCATCAAATTTATATAGCGCCCCAATACCCCTTTTTAAAATTCCAGTGTATGATAATCATGCGACGCCTCCAGATTTGATACACCGCCACTTTCATTACATACTTCGCATCACGCATTCATACAAAAAAGTTTCACGTAAAACATAAAACTTCCTATATTTAAAATATTGAATGCTGTCTATATTTTATCATATAAGGCAAGTGTCTATTTCATGCATAGTTATGTTTGAAAGTTATGTGGAGAAAGTATAAAAACGGATAGAATGATGTTTCACGTGAAACATCACTCTATCCGTTTTCTTGTTACCAAAATATAAAAAAGGGTATTGGGGCGCTTCTAAATTTTGTGCGCCCCTTCCACCATTACGCACTACGCACTTCGCATTACGCACTCCAAAAAGTTTCCCGTGAAACATGACGCCAGCTGGCTCCCCGCCAGTGTCACTTTCCCGGATGATATTTCCTATACACATAGTACAATTTATCGGTCAAGAAAGAAGTGGCTTCTTCCCCTTCCAGGATGTCTTTCCAGTAATCGGGCATGAAGGATGCGCCGAAGCGAACCCCTTCAATGGCTCCTACGATGGCTGCGGTGGTATTGCTCTTGCCGCTGTGGTTGGCGCCGATGATGAGAGCATCCAACGGATCGTCTATAGCCAGGGCCACGTAGGCCGCGATGGCCAGGGCTTCGTCGGCCTGTTCGCCGGTGCCCAAGGAAATAATAGCGTCCAGGTGGTCCCAGGTGCCGCTCTTTCCTGCTGGATGGTTATTGGCCTGTTCTTCTGCTGCAGTCAGAAGGGACAGGATGGTATTGGTCTTGTGCAATTTGCTCAAAAGCACTTCCACTCGTTCCAGTGCTTTCGGCAGTGTCAGTCCGTACATAAGACAAGACATCAAAGCTGCCAGCGCGCCGGCGGAATAGTAGGCCACCGGATTGGAATGGGACAGAGCCGCCACGTTGACGGCGGTGTCGAAGGCCAATTTGCTGTCTCCTGCCAAAATCAGCCCAATCGGAATGGCCCGTGCCAATGCACCGCTGCCTTTGCTGTCATTGACTTTGACTTTCGTAGAACCGCGAGCGTCCTGGGAGAAAGCATTCAAAAGCCCTTCTTCTGGATTTCTGCGTGCGTGCATAAATTTTTCCCGCACCAGACAAAATTCCCGTTCATGGGATTGGCGGCGCATCCAAGTCCGCTGCCCCGCTCTCGGTTCTTCCCCGGTCTGGCTATAATACCATCGCATAAAACTACGATAAATTCCATCTACGATGTCCAACTTCTTCGCATCGGACCATAAAATCCCATCAATCGTAGCCAGTACCATCTGCGTGTTATCCGACACAGGTGCCTTCCGTCCATTTTTAGCATCCCGTACCAAAGTACGAAGCCCAAAGGGACCAAATTTCCGCTGAATACGACCGACGGAGAAATTCTGCAGCGGATATCCTAACGCATCTCCTGCCGTGCACCCCAGAAGTGCTCCACGAAATTTATCTTCCTCCGCCATGTTCTCCTCCTTTTTCAATCAAATCATCGGATCCATCATTCATATCACTTTGGCAGGAAAATAAAAGTTCCTGCCCATTGAAATACAGAAACTTTATTCCCTACGAAAATCAAGTGCTGATGCCCGTACTGTATCATATTAGTTATATTATACCATAATTAGCTCGCCGTTGGCAGTAAACAGTTAGCAGTAATTTGCAATATGGTGTGACTGGTGACTCGTGACTAGTGACTGGTGACTGGGGATTAGTAGCTAGGCCCTAGGGATTGGGAGACACCATTAAGTTATGCGAAATATGCGATGATTTCTTTTGGAGGAAAGCTGCTCAGGTTACTCAGGACGCTCAAGTTTCTCAGGTTCCTCGAATGAGATGATAACGCTAGCGTTTATTGGCACATTCGGAGAACCTGAGCAGCCTTAGCAACTTGAGAAACCTGAGTAACCTACAGCCAAAAGCGGAATCATACCTACTAATGCAATTCCTTAACTTAACAGTATTGCTGGAAGGGGCAGGCTCGCTTGCG
>DBLC01000125.1 GCA_002297935.1 Dialister sp. UBA734 | reverse complement strand
CCTCAGCAACTTGAGAAACCTGAGTAACCTTTAATCACAAGCGGAATCATGCTTATTGCCTCAAATTCTTAACTTAACAGCATTGGGGATAGGGGGAGGGATTAGTAGCTAGGCCTTAGAGATTAGGAAATACTGACTCTGTCCATAACCGTCATTTCGACCGGTCGTATTTGTGCTTGATGATGTAGAAGGTATGAAACTGGATGTGTAGGAGAGTGGAGAAATCTCGCAGCACCAGCGGGAAGGGCTTACGGAATCAAGTCATAACGGTGAGACCATATTTCGAGCGAAGCGAGAAAAGCAGCATTAGCGAGCTGCCATGAACTGTGTCATCAAGCCCTTATCGCTGGTGCTGCGAGATTTCTCCACTCAGAAGCACATGGCAATTCATATCTTTCATGCCATATTGCACAAATACGATCGGTCGAAATGACGATACAGCTAACGCCGCTTTTTTTACAAAGCCATGGCACAAAAAATGTGAAAGCCTACGACACTATCATTGGGATGTAAAAAAACGCCACCATCAAGGTTATAAAATGTTATTTCATGAAGATGTTATAACCTTTTATAACCTAAATGGTAGCGTTTTTTTATGATGTTAGAAAGTCGGAATCAGCAGAATCATAACCCTTTACCAAGTGGTATATGTTCCCTGTTTCTCAAAGGGCAGCAGTAGAATCATACCCTTTTATTTCTTTTCAAATCCCGCTTTCAGTTGCTCCAGCCCTTTCGCCAGTGTCGCCCTTGGGCAGGCCAGATTGAACCGCAGGAAGCCTTCTCCTTCTTTGCCGAAGATGTAGCCCATGTCAAGCCACAGGTGGCAATCGTAGAGAATCTTATGTTCCAGTGCTTCGTTGGACAGGCCGTAAGCGGATGCATCGATCCAGATGAGATAGGTGCCTTCTGGTTCGATCAGTTTCATCTTCGGCAGTTCGTTCTTGAGGAAGTCTCTGGTGAAATCCAAATTGTCTTTGATATAGGCTTTCACCGTATCCAGCCATTCTCGGCCGTAGCGGTAAGCGGCTTCACAAGCCACCAGGCCCATGACGTTCAGCTGGTCATAGCCGAAGGAGTCCAGTTCGTCCTGGAAGGCTTTGCGGATGGTAGGATTGGGAATCAGAATATTGGAATTCTGCAGGCCTGCGATGTTGAAGGTCTTCGACGGGGCGGTGCAGATGATGGCGTGCTGGGCCGCTTCTTCGCTGATGGTGCCGAAGGCAATCTGGGGGTGGCCCGGATAGGTGAAATCTTCGTGAATTTCATCGGCCACGATGGTGACACCGTGCTTGAGGCAAATCTCTGCATAGCGGGAGAGTTCCTCTCTGGTCCATACACGACCAGCAGGATTGTGAGGCGAGCACAGAAGAGCCAGTTTCACATGGCCTTCCACAATTTTCTTTTCCATATCTTCAAAATCAATGGAGTAGTGTCCATCCTTCAGAACCAAGCCGCTATTCACCAGATGGCGACCATTTTTTTCGATGGCATTGGTGAACGGATAGTATACCGGCTGGTTCAGCAGCACCCCATCGCCGGGCTTCGTCAGTGCTTTCACAGCGATATGAATGGCCGGCACCACGCCAGGAGTCTTGATGAGCCATTCTTTCTGGATGTCCCAATGGAAATAGGTTTTCTGCCAGTTTGCCAAGGCTTCGAAATAGGAATCTCCCGATTCGGAATACCCGAAAATCGGATGCTGGATTCGTTTCGCCAATGCATCAGTGATGGGCTTGGCCACGGCGAAATCCATATCAGCCACCCAGAAAGGCAGCACATCCGCCGGCTTCCCCCGCTGCACCGCGAAATCATATTTCAAACAACCTGTATTTCTTCTGTCAATGATGACGTTCAGATCTTCTTTAGTCATGGGAAACCTCCTATTTGAATGCGTAGTGCGTAGTGCGTAATGCGAAGTGGTGGTGGCGGCGCGCAATTTATAAAGCGCCGCAAATATATATTTTTGTAGCTAGTGACTAGTGATTGGTGACTAGGGAATGCGATTCCAGTCACCAGTCACTAGTCAACGATATAAAAAAAGGGGTATTGGGGCGCTATATAAGTTGATGCGCCCCTTCCACCATTACGCATTACGCACTTCGCATTACGCACTGTTTTTTTCTATCGGAAATACCGCTTATTTCAGTGCCTGTTCCAAGTCCGCAATCAGGTCGCCTGCGTCTTCGATGCCTACGGAGAGGCGGAGGAGACAATTGGTGATGCCCCGGGAATTTCTTTCTTCTTCGGTCAGGTCACAGTGGGTCTGGGTGGCCGGGTAGGTGATGAGGCTTTCTACGCCGCCCAAGCTTTCCGCAAAGCGAATCAGTTTGACACTCTTCAGCACCTGCAGGGCTGTTTCATGGGTATCGGTGTAGAAGGAAAGCATAGCACCGGTGCCGCGGGACTGTTTGTCGTGGATGGCTTTGTTCTTGAATCCAGGAAGACCTGGGTAGAGCACCTGGGTGACTTTCGGATGGTTCTGCAACCATTCTGCCAATTTTTGGGCATTCTTCTGGGCCGCTTCCATGCGGAGCGCCAAGGTTTTGATGCCGCGGGTCACCAGCCAGCTGTCCATAGGGGCCAAACAGCCGCCGACGGTCTTATAGAGGAAACGAATCTTTTCAGCCCATGCCGGATCTTTGCAAACTACGAAACCAGCCAGGGTATCATTGTGACCAGCCAGATATTTCGTACCGCTGTGGAGCACAATGTCGGCACCGAAGTCGATAGGATTGCAGAAATAGGGGCTCATGAACGTATTGTCCGCAATGAGAATGGCCCCATGGGCGTGAGCCAGGTCTGCGGCCGCCTGGATATCGGTGACCTGCATCATCGGGTTGGTTGGGGTTTCGATGTATACTGCTTTGACCGTGTCATCGAAAGCGGCTTCCAGATTGCTCAAATCGGAGGTATCGATGAAGCGGAAATGCAGTCCGTTCTTTTCATTGATGAAGCGGAACAGACGGATGGAACCGCCGTACAGGTCATCGGTGGACAGAATCGTATCTCCTGGTTTGAACAATTCCATCACCATGGAAATAGCTGCCATACCAGAAGAATAGCTGGTACAGTCACAGCCGTGCTCAAGAGCCGCTACCACCTTTTCGGTGCATTCCCGGGTCGGGTTCTGCACGCGGGTATAATCATATCCGGTGGACTGCCCCAATTCCGGATGCCCAAACGTAGCAGACTGGAAAATCGGCACAGAAATGCAGCCGGTCGGATCCTTCCAATCACTGCCGTGAATGCAGATGGTTTTGATATCGTAGGTTTTGCTATTGTTGCTCATGATGTTGCCTCCTGGAATTGGTGACTGGTAGACTGGTGACTAGTGACTAGGAATTTCCTAGTCACCAGTCACGAGTCACAAGTCACTTAAATTTGCAATAAAAAAATCGCCTCTTTACAAAAGAGACGATTGTATACCGTGTTACCACTCTATTTCTTCCTATAGTCACCTATAAGAACTCATCAGGTACGCTGGATGTGCCATAAATACCCTACTGCTGTAACGGGCAGTCCCGGCGAGCTTCATGATTCGGCTCGGAGGCTCAAAGTCCATCTTCTGTGCTCTTCCCTGTACTGCTTCTCACCAAATGCAGCTCTCTTTGCCATTGCCAAGCACATACTCTTCTTCTCATTGCCTGTGTGAAATTATGGATATGATAGCACGATACGGAGGAGATGTCAATTGTTGGGGAAAGGTTGCTCAGGTGGCTCAAGTTTCTCAGGTTGCTAAGGTTGTTAAAGCAATCTGGTATTAAG
>DBLC01000051.1 GCA_002297935.1 Dialister sp. UBA734 | reverse complement strand
ATCCTTAACTTAACAGCATTGATGTGTAAGGGGGGCGAAGGTTCTCAAATGAGATGATAACGCTAGCATTTATCGGCATATTTGAGAACCCTAAGCAAACCTGTAACTTCTAGACAAATCATGCTTACTGACTCAAATTCTTAACTTAACAGCATTGCCCCCTGCGGGAAAAGTATTTTCTCAAATGAAAATCATGCTAACATATATATTCTTCCGTTTGACTTCTCTTTTCTGTCTTAGTAGAATGTAAGAAAATATTTCTTCGTGAGTGATGGATGGGAGATGGGTGTATGATTTTAAGAAACCATTTCAAAAAGGAGAAAGGCCAGGACTTGGTGGAATATGCATTGCTGTTGGGCATTGTTGTGGGTATCGGCTGGATGGTGTATTCAGAGACGGGCTTATCTAATTCCATCAACAGCATCTTTGGGAATGTCTCCAATGTGCTGAATGTAGCGGCGAAAAGTAGCTCCGGCTCAGAATCCAGTGCATCCAAAACCCCGTATGATTTAGATGCTTTTATTAAGTACGTCAATGATACGTTGCAGACGAATTATACTGGGAAAGGAAATACACCTTGGGGGTTAAAGGATTCTGAAAATTATACGCGTGGTATGTTGATGTCCTCTTGGCTGTCTAATGGAGATGAGAGCAATTCCAAGGTTACAGAAATGGCGAAGGAATTAGGGGCCGACTTATGGACCTATTACAATGGAATGAATTCTGGGATAGATCAAAGCAATAAGGGATTTTATTGGACTACGGACAATATCAGTGCCAGTGATTTGCATTCTGCTGGTACAGACGATGGTTATAGTAAAGAAAAAGTTCTTTCTTATTATTATGATGGTACCAGTTACTATGTTTATAAAAACAATGTATGGATGGGACAAGGGAAAAATGGAGACAAATTAGGACTGGCAGCTAGAGGTCAGGAATATACGAAACCAGCTGGGGAAAAGGTTGGACAATACAGCAGTTATGAAGCCGCCCAGAAGGCCTATAACGAAGCCAAAGCCAAGAATAACGGAAGCACGATTTTTAAGTAACAGTTGGTAGTGAGCAGTTAACTGTTAACCGCTTCTTACTATTTCCAGTCCCTAGGGCCTAGCTACTAATCCCCAGCCACTAGTCACGAGTCACCAGTCACCCCAAATTCCCCCTTGACATTTCCCTCATCATCCGATACAATGAACGCATATCACAAAAGTGTTGATGGAAAAAAGTACGTATTTCTGAGTTTTAAAGAGAGCCGGCATGGGTGGAAACCGGTAAATAGGAAATAGGGAAGTTCTTTCCTGAACTGCAAAGCTGAACTCTTAGTAGGTTTTGCCGGAGTGACTTGCGTTACAAAGTCGAGAGTTGATCTGATGAAGATGAATGAGGGTGGTACCACGGTGAATCCGTCCCTTGGGTACCACCCTCTTTTTGTTTTTATTCAGGTAATCTGGGTGGTACCGCGATATGATCGTCCCTTGCTTTGGATAAGCAAGGGACTTTTTTATTGGTCCTCCGTTGGTCGTAACAAACAACCAACAACTAACAACCAAATTGTAGAATAGTAGAAAAGAAGAGAGGAAATTAGCATGAAAAAATGGATGAAAGCAGGCATTGTAGCAGCATTGGCAGGTATGGCATTGATGTATGGCGGTTGCGGTAGTGATCAGGCAGCATCTAGCAGTAAATCTTCCGGGAAGAAACAGGTCGCTGTGGTACAGATCATGCAGCACGGGTCCTTGGATGCAGCCAATAAGGGCATGATTGATGGCTTGAAGGAAAAAGGTTTCGGTCCGGACAAAGTAGAAGTGGACCAGCAGAATGCCCAGGGGGACCAGTCCAATCTGAAGAGCATTGCCTCCCGTTTCAAGAGCAACAAGCCGGACATCATTTTCGGTATTTCCACTCCGGCTACCCAGGCGGTAGCCAATGAAATTAAGGACATTCCGATTGTTGGCTGCGCTATCACCGATTTCGAAACCGCGAAACTGGTTAAATCCAATGCCAAACCGGAAACCAATGTAACCGGCGTCAATGACCGGGGCCCTGTAGAAAAACAGGTAGACATGGGCAAAGTTTTCATGCCCAATGCGAAAACCATGGGCCTTCTGTACTGCTCCAGCGAAGTAAACAGTGAAATCCAGGCCAACCAGGCGAAGAAACATGCAGAATCTCTGGGCCTCTCCGTGGTAGAACGGACCGTCTCTTCTGTGAACGATATCCAGCAGGTGGCAGAATCCATGGTGGGACAGGTTGATTTCATTTATGTCCCCACCGATAACGTGCTGGCTTCGTCCATTCCGACACTGGTCAAAGTCACAGACCCGGCTAAGATTCCAGTCATCGTAGGGGCTGACAGCATGGCCCGCGATGGTGCCTTGGCTTCGCTTTCCGTAGAATTCTACAAATCCGGCGTCCAGGCAGGCCACATGGCAGCCGATATTCTCTCAGGTAAGATTAAACCAGAAGATACCGCCGTTCAGGACCCAGAAGTGTACGAAGTGATCATCAATAAGAAAAACGCAGAACTGCTGGGCATCAAGATTCCAGATGAATACAAAGATGCGACCATTGTGGAATGATCGTGACCGGTAGACTGGTGACTTGTGATTGGTAGCTAATGACTAGTAACTAGGCCCTAGGGATTGGGAAATATGACTCTATCGGTAGAGGCACTAGCGGTTACCCTCTTCCTCTGGAAGGGGGGCAGGGGGGATAGCTCGCACAGGCGGTATGAAATGATTTTGGAAATTATCGGTATAGACGTCTAGAATTAGCGAGTAGTTAGAACCTTTGCATAGCAGTTTGCATGAAATATTTCTCAAGCGAAAATGGGATACCAGAACCTTAGAGTGGCGATTGGTGTTCAAATGAAAGTGGGACCCCAGAACCTTATGAGAGTGAGTTTAACTGCTATATTTCACAAGAGAAATTAGCACACATAGAACCTTAGTAAAGCGATTAATGTGACGTGTTTCTCAATAGGGAACGAGAACCCCATTGGTAGAAAGGAAGTATGGAAGATGAAAAGTTGGATGAAATATGGAATCGCTGCCTTGCTGGCAGCTGGTGTAGCTTTGGGCAGCGCTGGAGAGGCGTGGGCGGCTCATTTGGAAGACATTGCTGCTCGTGGAACCATTCGTATCGGTACCACAGGGGATTATCGTCCCATGTCTTATAAGAACCAGGAAACAGGACAGTACGAAGGTTTCGATGCAGAGCTTTCTCAAAAATTGGCCGATAGCTTGCATGTGAAATTGGAATACGTGCCCACCACCTGGAAGACTTTATCCCAGGACACGCAAGAGGGAAAATTTGATGTAGCTCTTTGCGGTATTACCCGTACTTTTGATAGAGAACGCACCATGGCTATGTCCGATGGATATCTCCTCTTTGGGAAGACCATTCTCTGCCGGGCGGGAGAAGAAAAGAAATACCAGTCCATTGCGGATTTGGATCGTCCAGAAGTGAGAGTGATGGTCAATCCAGGTGGAACAAACCAGAAATTTGCCATTGCCCATCTGCCCCATGCGACCTTGCTGGTGCATGAACAGAATGCAGAAATTCCAGGCCTCATTGCAGAAGGCAAAGCAGATATTATGATTACAGAAACCATGGAAGCTAGAAAATATGTGAAATTGAATAATAAACTGGCCGCTCCCTTGGTAGATAAACCTTTCACCAAGAGCCGCTTCGGCGTTCTCATGGCAAAAGGGGACCAGGATCTTTTGAACTACGTCAATTTCTTCCTGGCAGAACTGGAAACCGACGGCACCATGGATGCGTTGGAAGAGGAATATATTAAATAAAGCGGTGACTGGTAGACCGGTGACTCGTGACTGGGGCTCTAGGGATTAGGAAATATGACTTTATCGGTAGAGGCACTAGCGGTTACCCTCTTCCTTTGGAAGGGGGCAGGGGGATAGCTCGCACTAGCGGTATGAAATGATTTGGTCACTATTGGTATAGGCGTCTGGAACTAGCGAGGATGTAGAATCTTATAAGAGCGGTTCAAGGTGCTATATTTCAAAAAAGAAATAGTCTCTACAGAACCTTTGCATAGCGGTTATCATAAGATATTTCTCTAGAGAAAATGGGAAACCAGAACCCTATGAGAGCGGTTCTGAATGTGATATTTTCCCAAAAGGAAATAGCACCCCCAGAACCTTAGTATAGCGATTAGTGTGAAATGTTTCTGAAACGGAAACATGACACCAGAACCTTACAAAATACGAAAGGAAGCAATGCACAATGAAAACATGGATGAAAATCAGTATGGCAGCTGCTTTGGCAGCCGCTGCCCTCGTATATGGAGGATGCGGGAATGACAGTGCCAAAAGTGGAAATGCTACGGGCAAGATGAAAATCGGTGTGGTACAGATTGTACAGCACGGGTCCTTGGATGAAGCCAATCGCGGATTCGTCGATGGATTGAAAGAAAGAGGCTATGGGCCGGATAAGGTAGAGATTGACCAGGAAAATGCCCAGGGCGATCAGTCCAATCTGAAAACCATTGTGTCCCGTTTCAAATCTGAAAAGCCAAATTTGATTTGTGCCATTGCGACACCGGCGGCCCAGGCAGCAGCCAATGAAATCAAAGATATTCCGATTGTAGGGACCGCCATCACCGATTACACCACGGCGAAACTGGTACAGAATGATGAAAAGCCAGGCGGCAATCTGACCGGTGTCAGTGATTTGGCATCCATGGATGCCCAGATGGAACTGGCTGGACAGTTGGTACCGAACGCAAAAAATGTGGGCCTCATCTATTGCTCCAGTGAAGTCAATAGTGAAGTACAGGCCAATATGATGAAGGACTATTGCAAGAAACATGACCTTCACGTAGAAGAACGGACAGTCAACAATGTCAATGATATCCAGCAGGTAGCAGAATCGCTGGTGGGTAAGGTGGATTACATTTATGTGCCTACCGATAACACATTGGCTTCTTCTATCCCGACTTTGATGAAAATCACCGATGCCAATAAGATTCCAGTCATCGTAGGGGCTGACATCATGGCGAAAGATGGCGCTCTCGCAGCACTCTCTGTGGACTATTACAAATTGGGCAAGCAGACCGGCCAGCTGGCAGCTGACATTTTGGATGGCAAAGTGAAACCAGAAACCGCAGCCATTCAGCACCAGAAAGAATACACCATTGTCATCAATAAGAAAGATGCGGAAATTCTGGGGATTCAGATTCCAGCAGAAATTGCAAGCAAAGCAGAAATGGTGTAATGGTGAAAAAAATGTACCATTCATAAAGTGCTCCCAAGAGCAATAAAAAACTGACTCACTGTTTATGTAGTGAGTCAGTTTTTTTATTGCTCTTTGGAACATCGGATGCTCATAAATGATTTTGGTAGATTGTATAATGAACT
>DBLC01000047.1 GCA_002297935.1 Dialister sp. UBA734 | reverse complement strand
GGCGCACAATTCATATAGCGCCCCAATATTTTATACAGGTTATGATTCTACTGCTTTCTATACCAAACATAATAATTTAAATCGAAACGGTCAAGGTTATAAAGGTTATAAAGGATTATATGATGACCTTAATCGCATAACCCTTTATAACCCATTACCATACGGTCTAATTGCCTTGTTAAAAAGAAGTATTTCATCGAGCAATAACCTTTTATAATTAGCGGCGCTTTATAAGCTGTGCGCCGCACCTTCATTACGCACTACGCACTCCGCATTACGCATGATCCAAGCCGCTGCCTCTTCATATCCTTCTCCCGTTTTCCCGCTCACCTTGAACACCGGGGCGTTTTTATTCAAATGGCGGATGCCTTTCATGAAGAATTCTTCGTCAAAATCCAGGTAGGGCATGAGGTCCACTTTGTTCAACAGAATGATATCGGCTTTTTCAAAAGCCAACGGGTATTTATAGGGCTTATCACTGCCATCGGCTACGCTGACGATGAGCATTTTGATGTGCTCCCCGATATTGAGTTCCGCCGGACACACCAAGTTGCCTACGTTTTCAATAAATAGAATGCCTGGTTCTGCGAAATCCATGGTGTGCACTGCATTGTGTACCAAAGGCGCATCCAGATGGCAGGCACCAAAGGTATTGATCTGCGCCGCTGTTACATGCTGCTTCCGAAGTCGTTCTGTGTCAATATCGGACTCAATGTCTCCTTCGATCACATAAACCTTTTGCTTCATGTATTTCATAATCTGTTCCAAAGACGTGGTCTTCCCCGTCCCCGGCGCGCCCATTACATTGACTGCATAAATCTTTCTTTCGTTTAAATAGTCTCTCACATGTTCCGCAATGTGGTTGTTGTGGGCGTAAATGCTTTCCTGCACGCCAGCTTTTACCATATGCATATTTTTATCTCCTTGTTCGATAATCGATAAAATAGTGCGTAATGCGTAGTGCGAAGTGCGTAATGGTGGAGGGGCGCACAATTCATATAGCGCCCCAGACTTTTTATAGGGTTATTATTCTGCTACTTTCTGTAGCAAACATAATCATATATATCGCTACTGCCAAGGTTAAATGGGTTACTAAAAGGTGATGCGATGACCGTAGTCTCATAACCATTATAACCTTATATAATTTGCGGCGGCTATATGAATTGTGCCGCCGCTACCTTCATTACGCACTTCGCACTACGCATTACGCACTCAAACAAACCTTACGTATTAAATCTCTAAATCGACGCTTTCTATATAAAACTCTTTCCCAATCTCCGTGGGAGAGCCGTCGCCGCCGCAGTAGGGACAGGTGAAGGAGAATCGTTTCCGTTCAAACAACTTCCCGCAGACGTCGCATTTCATTTTTGGTTTGATGTCCTTGATGGTCAGCTTCGCCCCTTCGCAGAGGGTCCCTTCGGAAATCACATCGAAATACATTTGAATCGATTCGCCAATGAAACCGGAATCTTCCCCCACCACCAAGTGAATGGCTTTTACAATGCCCTTCTTCTCTTTGGCCGTGTTCTCCGCCAAACGAACAATTTCCAAGGTGATGGGATATTCGTGCATGGAAGTTCTCCTCTCATTATGGATACGATAACATTGATGGTATTCCGCTAGCAATAACAGGTTACTCAGGTTTCTCAAGGTTCTCAAGTAGCTCAGGTTTCTCGAATGTGCCAATAAACGCTACAAGAGCATAGATGTAATCCATGTTTCCATAGCGATATAAGTGAAATAAGACATATAGCATGGTAGGTATCTTACAAAGATGGCTTATCTAACAACTCTTCTTCATCGGCCTATCCCCGGCTCGCAAGCGAGCCTGCCCCTTCCTGAGGAAGGGGCTCTTTTATGTTTTCCTAGCGGTTATCGGCACATTCAAAGAACCTAAGCAACCTGAGCAACTTGAGTAACCTGAGAAACCTAAAATAAAGAGCGAATTCACACCAGCTTACTCAATTTTTCTTTGCGATACCACGCCGCACTGGCGCCTTTCCATGCATAGTCAGTACCAGCGCATGGTCTTCGCCTTCTTGCCAGTTGTCTTCCATAGAGAGTGAGTGGGCCGGGCAGCCTTCGGCACACACGCCGCAGACCATACATTTTTCTCGATCGATGGTCCAGGTGCGATTTTTTCTATCTATAGAAATCGCCTGGGCAGGGCAGTTGTGTTCACACCGTCCGCAGAAAAGGCACTTGTCGATGGTATTTTTCACGTGAAACGGATTGTCCGATTGCGGCACGTCCGGTTTGCTTTCTTCTTTTGCTGGAGCAACCGCAATGGATTCTTTCGCTGGTTCTACTTTCACTTCTACCTTGGGTTCTGCCTTAGGGGCAGCTTTGGGAGCTGGGCGAGAGGGGCGTACCGGTGCTTTTCCCTGTAAAGTGAGCTGCACCGCTTTGTTTTCCCCTTCTTGCCAATCTTCTGCCAAAGTAAGGCATTTCTTTGGACACCCTTCTACGCACTGCCCGCAGGTAACACACTTGTCTCGGTCAATGGTCCAAGTGCGGTTCTTCCGGTCAATGGAAATGGCATCTACCGGGCAGGTGTGTTCACATTTCCCACAGAAGAGGCAGTTATCGATATCATTTTTGACATGCCACGGATTGTTCGACTCTGCTACTGGTTCTTCTTTCACCGTTAGCGTTGCTACTGGCTTGGGTGGTTCCGCTTTTTTCGGTGTCGGGCGCGTTGGTCTTGTCGGTGCTTTGCCCTGTAAGGTCAGCTGCACCGCTTTATTTTCCCCTTCTTGCCATTCTTCTTCCAAAGTGAGGCATTTCTTGGGACAACCTTCCACGCACTGGCCGCAGGTGACGCATTTGTCTCGGTCAATGGTCCAGGTGCGGTTCTTCCGGTCAATGGAAATGGCATCTACGGGACAGGTGTGTTCACATTTCCCGCAGAAGAGGCACTGGTCAATGTCGTTTCTAACATGCCACGGATTGGTCGATTCTGGTACGTTAGAAATGGTCTGGTCTGCTACCTTGACTGGTGTTTCTACCGGTGCTGCTGGTTTCACCGGTTCTGCCTTCGGTGGTTCTACCGCTTTCGGTGGGGCCGGACGCACGCGAGGACGACGGGTCAGCACTTTGCCCTGATAGGTGGTATGGAGTTCCTTCTTTTCTCCCTCTTCCCATGTGTCACGCAAGGTCAGACAATGCACCGGGCAATCATCCACGCAAACGCCGCAGGTGATGCATTTTTCTCGGTCAATGGTCCAGGTCCGATTCTTTCGATCCAAAGAAATGGCTCCGCCGGGGCAGTTGTGTTCACATTTCCCGCAGAAAAGACATTTTTCTATTTCATTGAAAATATGGGTATCTGGGATATCCAGAACCACCTTAGCCGGTGCTGGTTCTACTGCTACCGCTTTCGGTGCCACTGGGGCCGTAGGAGCGGCGGGTTTCGCCGGTGCTCTTCGCATAGGCATTTTTCCTTTGATGGTGATATCGGTCCGGTTGCCTAAGTAGCAGCCCAAAGAGAGACACTTTCTAGGGCAGTTATCGATACAGGTGCCGCAGTTCACGCAGGCTTCCAAATTGATACGCCAAGTACGGTTTCTGCGATCCACCGTAATAGCACCTGCCGGGCAGTTGCGTTCGCACATGCCGCAGAAAATACATTTCATCACATTGTTGACAATATGACTTCTGTCATCCATGGAAAGGGTGGATGCGGCGGTCTGTACTTCCTTGCGCACTTCCGCTTTGCCTTCCTTCTGGATGGCCTGCAGCACAATTTCCGATTTTTCCAAAGCAGGCATGGCATAATGGGGATCCATGGACAGGCATTTCTTCGGACAAGCTTCCACGCAGGCCCCACACTGGATACAGGAAAATGGATTGATTTTCCAGGTGCCGGTCTTTCGGTCCACCGTCAGTGCTCCCGCCGGACAGCTTCGCTCACACATGCCGCACAAAATGCACTGGCTCACATCGTTAATGACACGGCCGCGGTCACCGGCGCAGAACTTCTTCGGTTCCAAAGGATATTTCGACGTCACAGGAGGCTTAAACAAATTCGCCAGGGCCTGCTTCACATATACCAGGTAACTCATATCAATAGCCCCCTTTAACTGTTCACTCTCAAGATGATGTATTGTCGTCTAAAATGCGTAGTGAGGAGTGCGTAGTGCGTAGTGGTGGAAGGGGCGCGTCAATTCATATAGCGCCCCAATACCCCTTTTTATAGGTTATGATTCTGCTGATTTCTATACCAAAAATAAGTATACATATCACTACCATCAAGGTTAGATAGGTTATAAAAGGTTATATGATGACCTTAGTTTCATAACCTTTTATAACCCTTTTAACCCTTTTAACCCTTTGACAAGCCATAATTTCTCATTGTGCAACCGAACAAGTCAGCAGAATAATAACCTTATCAATTTATT
Source organism: Dialister sp. UBA734 (assembly GCA_002297935.1). Taxonomy (GTDB): domain Bacteria; phylum Bacillota; class Negativicutes; order Veillonellales; family Dialisteraceae; genus Dialister. The sequence continues at coordinate 4,231 of DBLC01000047.1, read as the reverse complement.
TTGCGGCGCTTCCAAACTTTGTGCGCCGCCACCTTCATTACGCACTTCGCACTACGCATTACGCACTGCCTTTACCGTTCGCAGCAGCTGATGCATGGATCAATGGTCAGGATGATATTTGGTACATCCGCCAGGTCGCAGCCTTGAAGCATTTTGACCAGCGCAGGAATATTGCAGTTCGTCGGCGTACGGAGACGGAACCGGTCCAAATTTTTTGTCCCATTGCCTTTCACATAATAAATGGCTTCGCCGCGGGGCTGTTCCACCCGGGTGAAATATTCGCCCTTCGGCGGCATGCCACGCACAGGAGCGGCGATGGCGCCTTCAGGCATATTGTCCAAGCAGCCTTGGATCAAATCGATGGACTGATACAATTCGCCCAAGCGAACTTTCACGCGGGCCAGGCAATCGCCTGCCTGTTCCAGTACAGGACGGAAATGCAGGTCCTTGTATGCTCCTTCTTCATCAGCCATGCGGTAATCATTCGGCAAGCCGCTGGCTCTAGCCAGGGGTCCTACGCAGCCCAAGTCGATGGCATCATTCATAGACAGGACGCCTACCCCTTCCAGACGGCTCTGGATGGTGTCGTCATAGAGGAACACTCGTCCCATATCTTCGATTTCACTGCGAAGACCTTTTAGTTTTTCAGAAATTTCTTTCTGCATCCCATCGGTCAAGTCGCGACGAACGCCGCCCACTTGGCACACAGAGAAAATAACACGGCCGCCGGTGGTTTCTTCAAAAATATCCAAAATGGTCTCGCGGAGCCGCCAAGCGTTCATGAAAATACTTTCAAATCCCATGGCATCGGCCGCCAGGCCCAACCACAGCAGATGGCTATGCATACGGGACAATTCATGCCAAATGGTGCGCAGGTAATCGGCCCGCCGTGGCACGTCGATCCCCATGAGGCCTTCGATGGCTTTCGCATAGCCCCAGCCGTGACCGAAGGAACAAATCCCGCAGACTCGCTCTGCCACATAAATGAACTGTTTGAAATCCCGTTTTTCTACCAGCTTTTCCAATCCGCGATGAACGTACCCAATGGACGGCACAGCGCGGATGACTTTTTCATCTTTCAGTTCCAAATCCAGATGAATCGGTTCCGGAAGGACCGGATGCTGGGGCCCAAACGGTACGGTAGTTAATTCAGCCATTGCCATCCTCCTTCTTCGTCACCGACGCGTCGACCCCTAAGCCGCTTCGAAGATTTACCTTCACAGCGCTCTTCGCATGAACCGCACCGGACAAATCATGCCACGGCGTTTTCTGGGCCAAATGATAGAAATGGCCGCCATAGTCCACTTCGGGCACAATGAACCGTACATCCAAGCCAAACAGGTCATGGATTTCATTTTCCCACACAAAACCGTACCAGTACAAACTGGTGATACTCATGACCGACCCATCCAAGGGCACAATGAGACGCAGATGGTACAGGAAATAATTTTTATCGAAGCTGTAGGTCAGCTCAAAGCCTTCCTCCACACGGGTACAGAGAATCTGCACCAGCCGGCAGCCTTCTTTCTTGAAACGAGCCACCCTCTCCAATAGGTCTTCGGGGCGGATCGAGATAATTTGTTGTTTCATAGAAACCTCTCTTGAATGCGTAGTGCGAAGTGCGTAATGCGTAATGCGTAATGCGTAATGATGGAAGGGGCGCACAACTTATGAAGCACCCCAATATTTTATAAAGGTTATTATTCTACTGCTTTCTATGTCAAACATAATGATATAATATATCGCTACCGTCAAGGTTAAATAGGTTATAAAGGGTTATGCGATTCCGCTAGTCTCATAACCTTTTATAACCCTTTTAAGCTGTTGAAAAGCGGTATTTGCCTATTGTAAAACATAATAACTTGGCAGAATAATAACCTTATATAATTTGCGGCGGCTATATGAATTGTGCCGCCGCTACATTCATTACGCACTACGCATTTCGCACTACGCACTTATCCATCACAACATCATATACATCCAAAATACGCTTGCCCCAGCGCAATGCCGCCATCGCCGCAGGGGACTTTTTCATTGGTATACACTGTGAAATGGGATTTCTGGAGTGCCTCCTGGGTCTTCTTAAGCAAGAGTCCATTGGCAAAGCAGCCGCCGGTCAGAATGATTTGGGAAATACCGAAATACATCGCACTGTTTTGGATCATCTGCACCAGGGCTTCGTGAAATCCCAGGGCTTTCTCTTCTATTGTATCATGACTTTCCAATAGGGCCTCTATGAGTGGCAATGGATTCCAAATCAGCTGTCCCTTCTCTTCCATTCCAGACCAAGAAAGGTTCGTTCCTTTTCTTCCTTCTCGCAGGGCTTTTTGTGCGACCGCTTCCAAGGCCATGGGACATTCCCCTTTGAAACGATTTTCTTTGGCAATGCCCAAAAGAGCTGCCACCCCATCGAAAAGTCGGCCCATGCTGGAGCTGCCAATGGTATGGATATGAGAATCCAACGCGGCTTTCACCACACTATACCGCGTGTCCAGGGAAGGAAAACCGCCGGCCGCCAAGTAGCAAAGAGCGGTTTTCCAGGCCTGTTTCATAGACTGGTCCCCGCCAATCATCGGAAGGGTTTGCAAATGGCCTACCCGCTCCATGGTAGGTCCTTCGCAACGGAGAATTTCCCCGCCCCAAATGGTGCCATCGGTGCCATAGCCAGTGCCATCAAAGACAAAGGCCAGCGCCGGTCCCGATATATAATGTTCCGCCATGACCGATAAGGCATGAGCATGATGGTGCTGTACCGAAAGAAAAGGAATACCCCGCTTCCTGGCCAATGTCTTTCCCCAAAGAGAAGAAAGATATCCAGGATGCAAATCCGACACCACCTTCTGCGGTGCGATGCCCAGCATCCGCTCCCAATCCACTTCGGTGTCCTGCAAAAATTGTTCTGATTTTTCATTGTCCAGTTCACAAGGCACCTGACAGGGATAGAACCGCCCGCCGCCGGAAAGACAAAATCCAGGTTCCATATCTGCCCCAGTCGCCAACACACTGCCCATAGGTCCTTGCCGAAGCACCGGTTCTGGAAGGAAACCGCGGGTTCGGCGAAGCACTTGCCTGTTTCCGCCCACTATTTTCATGACGCTGTCATCGGCGGGGCGAAGGATGTCTCGGTGGTACGTGAAAAGTTCTCGGATTTCTTTGTGACCATGGTAGAAATCTCTCGCTTCCTGGTCTTTGAAAATCATAGGCTCTCCGCTGCGATTGCAACTGGTCACGATAAGCGGCACGCCGACTCCTTTCGTCAGGAGCGTATAAAAGCCTGTAGAAGGCAAAAAGACACCCAGCCGAGGCACCTGGTCCGCCACACCAGCAGCGAGGGATATGTCCCCTCTTTTTTCTGCCAGCACAATGGGACGAACCGGAGACGTAAGCAGCGCTTTTTCTTTTTCCTGTAAGATAACAAATTTTTCTGCCGCCGAAAGGTCAGCCACCATGAGAGCAAATGGCTTCCCTTCTCGATGTTTGAGCTGCCGCATTTGCTGCACCGTTTCCTCCCGGTCACTTCGGCAAACCAGCTGATACCCGCCCATGGCTTTCACCAGAATGATATGCCCCTCACGCACCAGCCGAATGGCGTCTTTCATGGCGCCATTTGAGGAGACTGTTCCTTCTTCTATGAGCTGGGGCCCGCAATGGGGACAGGAAATGGTTTCCCCGTGACACCGGCGATCAGCCAAATCAGTGTATTCCCTTTGGCAATCCTTGCACATCACCATATCCTTCATGGTGGTGTGTTCTCGATCATAAGGAAGTTTCTCTATGATGGTATACCGAGGGCCACAGGCAGTGCAGGAAATATAAGGATAGTGGAAATGTCGGTTGTTGGGATTTTCTAATTCTTTCCGGCAAGTTTCACAGATGCCTATATCAGCAGGAAATATAGGTTCCGCCGGCAGGCCATCGCTGGCAATGGCTTGGAAATCGGTCCACCCGGTGCTTTCTATTTCCTCATAACTTAGATTTTCCACTTCTATAGGAAGGGGTGCCTTCTTGATTTCCTCCATCAAAGAAAGGAGAGCCCGCGGGCTCCCCTGTGCATTGATTTCTACCACGCCTCCCAGGTTCTTCACAGTCCCCGTGAGAGACAACTTTCGCGCCAGCCGGCACACCCAAGGACGGAATCCCACCCCCTGCACACGACCAGTAACGCATATCTTCCATGTTCTGTTGTGATTCATAGGGGGCCTCCTTTTTAAGTGCGTAATGCGTAGTGCGA
>DBLC01000153.1:379-6003 GCA_002297935.1 Dialister sp. UBA734 | reverse complement strand
ACTTCGCACTACGCATTACGCATTCAAAACATCTATCGTTAAAGGAGAAAATTATGTGTGTAGCCTATCCAGGTCGGGTTGTTTCTATTTCCGGCAGCCATGGCATGGTGGATTTTTCGGGGTCCCAGGTCCGGGTGAATCTGTCCATGGTGCCGGTGAAGATTGGAGATTATGTGCTGGTCCATGCGGGCATGGCGATCCAGATTGTGGAAAAAGAAGAAGCCAAAGGGTGGATTTCTTTATTTCATGAAATCGAAGAGGCTAGTAAGGAATGAAAGAGAAAGAACTGGCCACTTGGCTTAGAAATTACAAAGGCCCGCCGCTTCGGCTCATGGAAGTGTGCGGAACCCATACGTCGGCACTGTATCGAAGCGGGATTCGGCAGATGCTGCCGCCTTCCATTACGTTCCTTTCCGGTCCCGGATGTCCAGTGTGTGTGACCCCTACGTCGTATATTGACAAATTGGTGTCCTATGCATTGACACCGGGGTATCAGGTTATGGCCTTTGGAGATTTATTGGCCGTGCCAGGCAGTGAAATGTCCCTGGCCGGTGCCCGCGATCGGGGTGGGCAGGTGGATTTCTTTTATAATCCAGAGGACACGCTGGAATTGGCACGAAAGAATCCAGAAACCACCTTTGTTTTGGCTGCTGTGGGGTTTGAAACCACCGCGCCCATTTGGGCCAATGTGATTCAACAGGTCCATGATGAACAACTTCCTAACGTTCGCTTTTTGACAGCTCTGAAAACCATGCCCCAGGCGATGGCGCAGATTTCTAAAGAAGGACGCATCGATGGTTTCCTGTGTCCGGGCCACGTGGCGGTTATTACGGGCAGCAAACCCTTCCGAGAAATGGCGGAAGCGTGCCGAGAAACTATGGTGATTGGTGGATTCTCTCCGGCGGAACTTCTCCGTGCCCTAGGACGGTTGGTGCTGGAAGCGTCGCAAAAGAAGAAGGGACTCTGGAACGAATATCCATCGGTGGTGCGAGAAGAAGGAAATACCAGAGCCTTGGCATTGCTGCAGGACGTATTCACCCCCGGCGATGCGGTCTGGCGGGGATTGGGAAAGATTTCCGGTTCGGGACTCTATATTTCTGGGAAATACAAAGACTTGGATGCCGGAAGTAACGGTCTCATCGAAGACCATATGCCGAAAGGCTGCTGCTGCGGGCAGGTGCTGACCGGCCGCATCCAGCCCCACCAGTGCCCCTGCTTCGGCAAAGTGTGCACCCCGGACCATCCGGTGGGGGCCTGCATGGTCAGCAGCGAAGGGGCCTGCTGTGTCACATATCGGGAAGGCAGTGAGAAGTGAGAAGTGAAGGTGCGGCGCACAACTTATAAAGCGCCGTATGATATAAGGTTATTGTTCTATGGAATACGCTTTCTAACAAATCAACTAGACCGTGTTTTCCTAGGTTATAAAAGGGTTACTAAAGGGGTATGAGACTAAGGGTATCGCATAACCTTTTATAACCGTATTTAACCTTGACAGTGGCGATTACACCATCATGTTTGATATAGAAAGCAGCAGAATAATAACCTAATTATTGAGGAAATCCGTATAAATAGCTAATGAAAGGAAATGGAATCATGAACATAGAGCTTCGCCATGGGAGTGGCGGGGAAGAGACGGGACAGTTGATTGGCTCGCTCTTTGCGAAATATTTCCAAAACCCCATCCTGGACCAAATGGAAGATGGGGCGGTGCTGCCGGTCATGACGGGGCGTCCGGTTTTCACGTCCGATAGTTTTGTGGTGCAGCCCCTCTTTTTCCCTGGCGGTGATATCGGGAAATTATCTATCTGCGGTACTGTCAACGATTTGGCGTCCATGGGAGCGAAACCGCTGTATCTCACTACGTCGTTCATTCTGGAGACGGGACTGGAAACGGACACGTTGGAACAGGTGGTGCAGTCCATGGCCGCTACCGCCAAAGAAGCGGGCGTGCAGATTGTGGCTGGCGACACGAAAGTGATCGAAGGCAACGGAGGTCTGTATATCAATACCGCAGGGATTGGCGAACGGCCCCTCGATTCGGCTATTTCTGCCAAACATATGCAAGTGGGAGACGCCATCCTGCTGACAGGTACTTTGGGAGACCACCACGGCACCATTCTGACCCAGCGGCTGGGCATGAAAACCATGCTCCAAAGTGATTGTGCTCCTTTGAATCACCTGGTGGATGCCCTCTTGCAGCAGGGACTTTCGATTCATACGATTCGAGACATCACCCGCGGCGGATTGGCTACCGTGGCGAACGAATTGGCCGCTTCGTCGGGGAAATCCATGGTATTGGAAGAAGAGAAACTTCCTGTTAGCGAAGAGGTGAAAGGCCTCTGTGGTATTTTAGGCCTGGACCCGCTCACCATGGGGAACGAAGGAAAAATGTGCATCGTCCTTCCGGCGGCAGAAGCTAGAAAGGCCCTGGATATCCTGCATACCCAGCCCTATGGGAAAGAAGCGGTGCAAGTGGGCCGCGTAGAAGAAGGAAGCGGCGTTCACTTGGAAACCCTCTTCGGCGGACGAAGACGGATATTGCCCCTTAGGGGGGAAGGATTGCCACGGATCTGCTGAAAAAACGGTGGCGATTTGAATGCGTAATGCGAAGTGCGTAGTGCGTAATGAAGGTGGCGGCGCAACAAAATTTGAAAGCGCCGCAAGGAATTATAAAAATATAATAAGGGGTATTGGGGCGCTTTATGAATTGTGCGCCCCTTCCATCATTACGCACTACGCACTTCGCATTACGCATTATTATCATAAGGAGAGATATATGTTTAGAAAATTTGATGAAGCACATATTGGTTGGGAAGGCGTGGAACCCCATGTGTATAAAGAAAATCCCGGTGTGTTTCAGGATGTGACGAAGCAGATTCTGTTTGATAACGAAGCGGATTTGCCGGTACAGTTCCGGTATTTCCAGGTAGAAAAAGGGGGCTATTCCTCCTTTGAACACCATGAACATATGCATGTGGTTATGATTTTCAAAGGGAAGGGTCACGCGCTGCTTGGAAATGAAGTGGTGGAAGTCAAGGCTGGCGATTTCATGACCATTCCGCCGTGGCAGTGGCACCAGTTCCGGGCCGACCAGGGAGACATATTGGGCTTCCTGTGCCTGGTCAACCACGATCGGGACATTCCCCAATATCCGACGGAAGAAGAAATCGCAGAACTTCGCACCTATCCAGGGGTGGCAGAGTTCTTGGATGGAAAGTTGTAATGGGTGACTGGTGACTAGTGACTGGAAATAAAAAATCCTAGTCACCAGTCACGAGTCACCTTTAATGTCAGGGGAGAATCTTATGTTAGACAAAAAGAGCGTCATTATTTTCGACATGGACGGAACGCTCATTGATTCCGTGGGCGTGTGGAATGAAATCGATCAGGAGCTGATTCATCGGCTGGGCGGCGGAGACGAGTCCATGGAGGTGGTGCAGAAGAGACGAGACGAAGCGCTGACTCGGTATAAAGACGAGAAGGAACCCTATGTGGCGTATTGCACGTATTTAGGGCAGCAGTATCATTCTCCACTGACAGGACAGGAAATTCATTCTCTGCGCTATACCATTGCACGAGATTTCCTGCTTCATAAAGTGGATTATAAAGAAGGAGTGCCGGAGGTGCTGCGGGCTTTGCAGCGCATGGGGAAAACCTTGGTCATTGCCACCACGACCCGAAGAGATAACATGGACATCTATCGGACGAAAAACACCAATTTGTTGTCCAAGGCTCCGCTAGATGATTTCTTCACCGCCATTTACACCAAAGAAGATGCGAAACATATCAAACCGGACCCGGAAATTTATCTGACCGTCATGAAAGATTTCGGAAAGAAACCAGAAGACTGTCTAGTTTTTGAGGACTCCCTCATCGGCGTTACAGCGGCTAAAGCCGCTGGCATCGAAACTGTAGCAGTGTATGATCAGTATTCCAAATCGGACCAGAAAGCCATCAAAAAATTAGCAGATCATTGGATAGAAAACTTTGGAGAGCTGTCCTTCTGATGAGATTTGTGCTTTTGATACTAGTTGTTTATTGTCAGTTATTGGTTTAACTACCGAGAACTTTTGCGGGCAACTTGTTATGGTAAAAGAGGCATTGAGGTAAAGGGTTAGGAATTATATACTCATTTTTCAATCTTAAACCTATGTCTCTATGTATTTGTACAAGTGGTGCTAGAGGGAATGGAAGCATTAATCAAACAATTACCCATTGACAGCCAGTAGCTGCACATGACAATGCGCAAGTTTCCAGGTGTTCCTTTTTGTGATGCTGAAATTTTTGACACTCTCCGTTTGTCATGGTATGATATGAAAATCAGTAGGGGAGTAGCAGCCGTTTGGCGGGACAGTCAACATACTGGTTTTGGGACCGTACATCTCAAACCTGGCTTACCATGAAATAGCGAGACTCACGTGCATAGTTTTACTGTGCACGGGGGTCTCTTTTTTTGTTGTCTTTCTTAGGTAACTGGTAACTGGTGACTGGTGACTGGGAAATGCAAGGATACCGAAAGTGCCATAGCTACTAGCAGTTAGCTGTTAGCCACTAGCCGGCTAGAAGCCAGCAGCTAATAGCTAGCCGCTGTGACACAAGAGAAATCTCCTATTTTCCGAGTCACCAGTTACGAGTTACCAGTCTACCTTAAAATGATTGCGGCTTGCTAATCCATTTTCAAAGGGAGTGGAGATTTTGAGTTTTTTATTTCTTTTCAACAGCATACTGCTAGGGGTGGGGCTGGCTATGGATGCGTTTTCGGTGTCCTTGGCCAATGGCTTGCAGAATCATTTCATCAAGTGGCGGCAAATGTGTCTCATTGCGGGGACTTTTGGATTCTTCCAGTGGTTCATGCCCATGACCGGCTGGTTCTGTGTCAATTGGATCGTGGATATTTTCCAATTTCTTCTGCCCTTTGTCCCTTGGGCGGCTTTGGTTCTTCTCTGCACCATCGGTGGTCTTATGATTCACGATGGCTTGTCTGGGGAGGAAGAGGATGTGAAGACCGAAGTGGGATTCAAGTACCTTCTCATTCAAGGGCTGGCTACATCAATGGATGCGCTGTCCGTGGGATTTACCCTTGCGGAATACGATTTCGCGAAGGCTTTCTTGGCTAGCGTCATCATCGGGGTGGTGACGTTTGGGATTTGTATTGCTGGGTTGATTTTGGGAAAGAAATTTGGTATGAAATTGGCCGACAAAGCGACGATCCTGGGGGGATGTATTCTTATCGGGATTGGACTGGAAATATTTTTGACAGCCTGAAAAAGCAGTGCGTGGTGCGTAGTGAGTAGTGCGTAGTGGTGGAAGGGGCGCACAGAATTTGGAAGCGCCCCAATACCCTCTTTTGTATAAAGTATGCAGTGAGTAGTAGGCCGTTGGCAGAAACTTTCGTTTTGAAATAAGAGGCACATGAAAAAGGATGGAGAGACTCATAACTCTTCATCCTTTTTTTGCGTGTTATGTAGAGGCTGGTCAATAATTCAAATTTTCGATATTCGCTAAAAATATGCAGTGCTATTTTAGCATAAAAACGCATAGAAAATATGGGCTATATGCTAAATATCTTTGCACTATGGGGGGTAAGGTTTATGCTCCGAGACCGTCATCCACAAATGATAGAT
>DBLC01000153.1:0-248 GCA_002297935.1 Dialister sp. UBA734 | reverse complement strand
TTAATGACCAGCCACTATGTAGGGAGTGGATTCTTTCCATTTTCAAAGGGACTGGAATAGAAATGGTTGTCAGCTATTGACCATCTGATTTCCAAACAACCAATAACAGTAAGTGTAAAGGAGATGGCGGAAATCACTCGTTATGGCTGAGTTCAGCTGGATGCTATGTCGCTATTGCTTAACATTCTCCACTTCTGTCTAACAGGGTACTGGACTACACGTTTGATTCATCAAGCACAAATCCCATC
>DBLC01000116.1:3190-7798 GCA_002297935.1 Dialister sp. UBA734 | reverse complement strand
CTTAACTTAACATCATTGCCCCTATCCCCCAGTCACCAGTCACCAGTCACTTTTTTCTATCTATTTACAAAAATCACCCTACAAAGGCGTTTTGTCAATCAAAACGCCTTTTTCTAATGCAAATTTTGCAAACCCCATACACAATCCTAGATTTCCCTTTGCCCACAGGTTTTACAGTAGTAAGCACAGGAAACAAATCAAATAGCTGTGACGTGAAGAGAAGGGTCATGCGGTTAAGGATTTGCGTCAGTAAGTATGATTCTGTTAGTAAGTAAAAGGTTCTTAAGGTTCTTAAGGTTCTTAAGGTACAAAGGGTTCTCACGGTTCTCGAATGAGCCACTGAACACTGATGTTATCATCTCGTTCAAGGCCCTTTAGAACCTTTAGTACCCTCAGAACCTTAAGAACCTTTCCCAAAGCAGAAATCATCCGCATATTTCGCGTAACACAACAGCAATAAAATTTAAAGGAGAACAACATGAAAAAAAGTTGGATGAAATTGGCTGTTTTAAGTGTACTGGCTAGCAGTGCCATCGTAGGTGGTGTCTTTCAGGCACAGGCATCGGATATTCGAATTCTTCCGGTAGATACTGCGAAGTTTTGGAGCGGTGCAAGATTTGATTTCGATGTAGAAGTGTCCAACGCCAAGAATCTGGAAAACGTGGATGTGAAAATCAATGGCGTGGAAGCAGAAAAATTCTTCGGCAAGAAAGCGGTCACTAAGGACCTGGGCAATGGGGTCACTTCTTTCCGCATCGATCAGGTATCTTTCCCGAAAACTGGTCCGGTAGAAGTTACCGTTTCTGCGAAAGACAGCCTGGGCACTTCTGCTGCCAAAGCCAATTACCAGGTAGTTCGTGAAGCAGCCAACAAGAAAGCCAAGAATGTCATTCTTTTCGTAGGGGACGGTATGTCTCTCCAGGCTCGCGAAGTGGCTCGTATTATTTCAAAAGGCATGACCAACGGGAAATACAATGACCTGCTGGCTATGGAAAAGCTGGAACACAACGCAGTGATCACCACATCCGGTTATGATTCCCTGGTCACCGACAGTGCGAACTCTGCGTCTGCCTATGCGACAGGCCACAAATCAGTGGTCAACGCCATGGGCGTGTACGAAGACTCCACCAAGGATCCATTGGATGACCCGAAGGTAGAAAACGTATCGGAAATTCTGAAACGAACCAAAGGCATGTCCATCGGCATCATCACCCAGGCAGAATCCACCGACGCTACTCCGGCGGCTATGGTGGGCCACACCAGAAGAAGAGCGGCCCAGGATTTCCTTGCTAAAGACTATCTGGAAGATTACCATAGACCAGACGTCATCATGGGTGGCGGTTCCGCTCGTTACATTCCTAAAGACGTGCCTGGCTCCAAGAGAAAAGACTCCGTCAATGTGATTGAAGAATTTAAAAATAAGGGCTATACCTTCGTTTCCAACTCCACAGAAATGATGAATGCCCCATCGGATAAACCGCTGCTGGGCCTCTTCCACACCGGCACCATGAACGTCTACATCGATAGAGAAATGCAGAAAGACCCCAAGGTGCTGAAAGGATTCACCGACCAGCCGAACCTGATGAATATGACCAAGAAATCCTTGGATATCCTTTCCAAAAATCCAAACGGCTTCTTCGCTATGATTGAAGGGGCTTCCATTGATAAACAGCTCCACGTCATGGACTGGCAGAGAGCTGCTTACGATACCATCGAATTTGATAAATCCATCGAATACGCTGAAAAATGGGCCAAAGAACACGGCGACGACACCTTGATTATCGTCCTGGCTGACCACGCTCACGGGATTTCCATCAGCGGTACCTACCATGAGAAAGATGGAAAGAAAGGCACCGAAGCAGTTAGAACCTACGCGGACTCCATTTTCCCAACTTTCAAAGATACCAATAAAGATGGGTTCCCGGACAATCCAGATCCGGATGTAACTTTGGCTATCCAGTATGCTAACCATCCGGAATACTATGAAAACTACCACTTCATGAAGACTCCTACACCGCCAGCACTGGCTGTTACAGAAACAAAAGAAGAAGCAGTGCAGAACGGTGATAAAGTAGAATACCACCAGGTATCCAAATCCTCTTCCAAAGCCAACCCGGCCCGCATCCATCCAGGCGACCCGATGGAGCTGATGCCAGCCAATACGCCAAAATCCAACCCACAGGAATGTCACTCCGCTGATGATATTCTCCTCAACGCCGGCGGCCCAGGCTCCGACTACTTCCACGGCACCATGGACAACACCGAAGTCTTCTTCGGTATCCTCCGCGCACTGGGAGTGGATGGAAATAAGGGGCATAAGTAATATATTCCGATAGAGGCACTTGTGCTGAATCGGATTGTATAAAAAGGTTATGATTCTGCTGCTTTCGATAGAAGCACTTGACATGTAACTCGCTTACCTAAAAGGTTATAACTGTACTGATTCCGTTTATCATTCATAGAAAAAAAACGCCTGGTACAAGGTTAAAAAGGTTATATAAGGTTACCCCATAACCCTTTATAACCCTTATAACCTTTTGGCAGTCCGTTTCCTTTTCAATGTAAGAAAACCCAAATCAGAAAATTATAACCCTTTGACAAACCGTTTCCCTACTTATGTAAGAAACAAGAAAGTAAATCTCATGAAATTTCGACATTCCTTTATGGCCTTGGCTTTGGCCCTGGCGGTCACCTTGCCGATTGGCGCGGAGGATCTCTCCTTTGATGAAATATACTCCGGCTATGACGCAGAGGGGCTGACCTTTTCGGACAAAACCACCAGCCTTGAAGGCGGTACAGTGACGATTTCGGGCTATATGGCCCCTCCACTGACACCGACCATACATTTCTTCGTTCTCACCGAAGTTCCTATGTCCGTCTGCCCATTTTGTTCCAGTGATGCAGATTGGCCTGATAACATCATCGTAGTCAAGGTAGATGATCCCATCACCGCACTCCCCTACGATACTCCCATCACCGTTACAGGCACTTTGGAAATAGGAAGCGAAACCGACGAAGAAACCGGATTTGTGAGCCAGCTGCGCATCCGAGCCACTTCGATTGAAAGCTAACGTCACGAAGAACATGTGATACAGTTCCGCTATCGACTACAGGTTGCTCAGGTTGCTCAAGTAGCTCAGGTTCCTCAAATGTGCCAAGTAACGCTATTCACTTCACCTCATTCGAGAAACCTAAGAAACTTGAGCAGCCTGAGCAACTTGAGTAACGTTGATGGTATCGGAATCATCACATATTTCAAATTGCGCCATAGCATAAAATTGACAGCTGATTTCTCCAACCGGACCTCGCTTAACTTCTCAGGAAGCATCGCTGACAGTAGCGGTGCTTTCTTTTGTTTTGAGTGCGTAGTGCGTAATGCGTAGTGCGTAATGGTGGCGGCGAGCGCATCGAATTACTCTTATGCAGATCTATTCATGTATTACGCAATCCGTCTCTATATGCTCGCCGATTCCTGTAGGCAGTTGGCAGTAAGCAGTCAGCCGTACCCAAATACTGCCTACCGCTTACTGCCGACTTGTTATAAAAAGGGGTATTGGGGCGCTTCCAATTTTTGTGCGCCCCTTCCACCATTACGCACTACGCATTTCGCATTACGCACTCCTCCCAAAGAAGAAAGGATCTCCAACTTTGATTACCATAAAAAATCTACATTGCGACTTCCCCGACGGGGAAGGAAAACAGATCCGCGCCCTTTCTATTCCCTATTTCCAATTCACCGAAGGGGCTTGGTGCTTGACCGGCCCTTCGGGGAGCGGAAAGACCACGTTGCTCCATTGTCTCTCTGGTCTCCTGGTACCTACAGATGGACAGATTCAGATCGATGACCAGGATATGACCACCATGACCGCTAAAGAACGATGCGATTTCCGGGCCCATCAGGTGGGGTATATGTTTCAAAAGCCCCTATTGCTTCCCTATCTCAACGTAGCAGAAAATCTGCAGCTCTCCGCAAAGCTGGCGGGAAAACCGATATCCCAAGCAGAAATTGAAAACTTACTAGAAAGCGTAGGCCTTGGAGGATATGAAACCAGAAAGGTCAACAAGCTGTCCGGCGGGGAAGCCCAGCGGGTTTCCTTCCTGCGAGCCATTTTGCGAAAACCCTCTATTTTCCTAGCCGACGAACCCACCGCCAGCTTGGATCGCCCCAACGGCACCCTGCTCATGGAACAAATGCTGGCCTACCAGAAAGAATCCCATTGCCTTCTCCTCTGCGCCACCCACGACGAGGCGGTTAAGAAGCGGTTTGTGCATCAATTTCAATTGCAGAAAAGCGGGAAATGATTTAGGTTCTGTAGCGATGATATGATTTGATGCTCATCACTATGAATCGTGCATTTTAAGGTTCTGTAGCAATGATACGGCTATAGACTCATCGTTATGAATCGTGTATTTTAGGGTTCTGTAGCAATGACATGACTAGAAACTCATGGCTATGCTACGTGCATTTTAAGGTTCTGTAGCGATGGCACAGCTAGAGGCTCATGGCTATACTACGCATATTTTAGGGTTCTATCTCTATATTTATCTGTCCATCCCGCCGCTACAGAACCTTTGCATACACATTCCATCTCCATGTTCCTCTATCCA
>DBLC01000116.1:0-3135 GCA_002297935.1 Dialister sp. UBA734 | reverse complement strand
CGCTTCATCTCCATGTTCCTCTGTCCATCCCATCGCTACAGAACCTTAAAATACACACTCCATCTCCATGTTTCTCTATCCATCCCACTGCTACAGAACCCTATTCCCAATCCCTAGCCCCCAATCCCCAATCCCCAGTCACTAGTCACCAGTCACCAGTCACTAGTATTCCACTAGTCACCTACAATAAAAAGGAGGCCATCATGCTCCACCTAGCCATTTTATCCTTTCTCCGCCGCCCGCTGTCTCGGCTCTTGTTGTTATGCATCATTGCGATTTCCACCAGCCTTCCCGTTTTCCTATGGCAAACCGCCGGTGGGCTCTACGACGGTATCAACCGGGCGGTGACGCCATTTCCCATTTTGGCCGGTACCAAAGGGTCGTCGTACCAGCTTGTCTTAAACACCGTCTTCTTTCGAGATCGGCCTCTTGGAAATATGACGAAAGAAGAGGCCCAAGCGCTGGAAGAAAATCCGAAAGTCAAAGCGGCGTACCCTTTGGCCTTCGGCGATAACTACCGGGGTTTTCCCATCATCGGCACCACGAAAGACCTATTTCAATACCAAGTCAATCCCAAAGAAAACGCCCCCTGGCTCTCTATCCAAGAAGGGCGTCTCATGGAAGAAGAAGGGGACGTGGTGATTGGCAGCGAAACCGCCCGCCTCACGGGGCTCCAAGTGGGCAACACGTTCCACTCCATTCACGGCATGAGTGAAAAAGGCCACACCCATTCGCACAGTCATCCATGTAAAGTAGTGGGTGTTCTCAAGCCCGTGAAAGGTCCTTATGACAACGCCATTTTGACCGACATCCATGATGTTTGGGAAGCGCACGGAGAAGCCGCCGAAGCCAAGCAGGAAGTGACTGCCCTCTTGGTGGTCCCCAAAGGCTACAAAGAGGCCATGCAGCTCCTGGGGGCGTACCAAAAGAATAAAGAAGTCCAACTGGTCTTTCCTTCCCAATCGATTATTTCTCTCTATGCCATGGTGGGACAGACGAAAGATTTCTGGAAAATGCTGACCCTGTTCCTCATTGGCGTCTCCCTCATGGTCACCCTGCTGGTCATGTATTGGAGTACCCTGGGCCGGTTTTCTGAAATCGCCCTCTTAGCCGCCATGGGAGCCACCAAGAAAGCCATCGGGACCTTCCTTCTGATAGAAGAAATATGTCTCCTTCTGTCCGGCACGGTGATCGGTTGGCTCTTAGGGTACGGCGGAAGCCTCCTGGCGGCGAAAGCCATCGCCTCCCACGCCGCCATCGTCATGGACACCGCCCCCAATCCCCTGGGCCTTCTCCTGATCCCCGCCATCACCCTCATAGGCGCCTTGGCATCACTCCTTCCGATTTGGTTGTTGCAGAAAAAGAATGTCGCTGACTACTTGTGAGATTTCGGTTGTGTCACATACGCATGATATCACTTATCATAAAGGTTATTATTCAGAAGATTTCGACAATCTAACAAAAGACATGTCCGCCAGCCAAAAGGTTATTATTCTGCTGATTCCGATTGTTAAATATAGAAAAACACCGCTACCATCGGGGTAAATAGGTTATTGTCATAACCATGTATAACCTTGATGGTAGCGGTGTTTTATTTTGTTAAACAATCGGTATCAGTAGAATGATAACCTTTGGATAAGCCGAATATTTCTCCCTGTTAGAAAAACGTAGCCAGCAGAATA
The DNA here is from genome assembly GCA_002297935.1 of Dialister sp. UBA734. Taxonomy (GTDB): domain Bacteria; phylum Bacillota; class Negativicutes; order Veillonellales; family Dialisteraceae; genus Dialister. Next base: position 1,453 of record DBLC01000116.1, on the reverse strand, counting down.
ATACCCTTTCCACCAATCGGCAGTTTCCCTTTGTTACTCCATCCCACTATATCAGCTTTATTACAAGTAGACTCAACTCAAAGAGTACAATTGCCGGCACGGCCAGAAAGCACTGGGTCATGATGTCCGGGGTGGGGGTGATGATGGCAGCCAGGACGAAGGAGGCGAATATGACGTATTTCCTTCCTTTCTGCAAAGAAGCAGCGTGGACCAGTCCGGCTTTCGCCAGAGCAATCAGAATCAGCGGCATGTTACACACCACACCGAAGGGAAAAATCATAAAGAGCACGAATTCCAAGTAATTTTCCATGGAAAGGAGAGGCTTGAAATCGTCGCCGCCGAAGGCCATGAGGAAGTGCAGACTTTCGGGCATGACGTAGAAATAAGAAAAGCACACGCCGCCCAGGAAGAGGGTCACCGACAGGGGCACGAAGACGCAGGTCCAGGTCCGTTCTTTATCGGTCAAAGCCGGCAGGACGAAACGCCAAAACTCAAAGAACACCACCGGCGACGCCAGCACAAAGCCCGCCATGACTGCGGCTTTGCAATAGATCACCAGCACTTCCGCGGGCCTGGCGAAATAGAGTTGTCCCACCGGGGCGGTCAGGAACGCCATCAGTTCTCGGATAAAGAAAAAGCTCACCGCTGTTCCTGCCGCAATAGCCAGGAAGGAAAAGATGAGCCGTTTCCTTAATTCTTGCAAATGCCCGGTGAGAGGCATCTCCGCCGTATGAGCGGCCATCATTTTTTCGCCCCTTCGGTGACCGCTTTCGTTTCCGTGGTGGCTTCTCTGACGATCACCGTTTTCGGCTCGTCGGTATTGACCGCTTCTTTAAACTCGTGCATACTCTTCCCCAGCGCTTTGCCAATATCCGGCAGTTTCCCTGGTCCAAAGACAATGAGGCCAATCACAAGAATCAACAGCAATTCAGGAATTCCGATACCAAACATAATGATTTCTCCTTTTTCTAATACCATTTTGAGTGCGTAATGCGTAGTGCGAAGTGCGTAATGGAGGCGGCGAGCACACCGAATTACTCTTATTAGATAATCAAAAATAATACCGTGTCCGTTTCTATAGGCTCGCCGATTTTAGTGGGCAGTAGACAGTTAGCCCTATGCAGATACTGCCAACTGCTTACTGCTAACTGCCTACTTTATATAAAAAGGGGTATGGGGGCGCTTCTTACATTGTGCGCCCCTTCTACCATTACGCACTACGCACTTCGCATTACGCATTTTTCTTCCTCTATGGTATCGCACCAATATGTGAAAACGTTCAACGGCAAGTAGCGTTTTTGTAAACAGTGCAAAACCTTTGTCAATTGACAAAATTCTGACAAAAATGAACGGACTTTTTTCATGAATGGGACAGACTATTTTCATCTTCTGGTTACACTGAGAAACAGGATAAGTAAGTTTACACCTTGCTTAGTCCCCCCTTCGGGGGGAA
>DBLC01000117.1:9857-11679 GCA_002297935.1 Dialister sp. UBA734 | reverse complement strand
GCTTTATAAGTTGTGCGCCGCCACCTTCATTACGCACTCCGCATTACGCATTTAGACAAGGAGGTTTCCATGAAAATCAAATATACCGTGCTGGGACCTTTTATGACGAATACCTATATTGTGTATAATGAAAAGACCTTGGACGGGCTGGTGGTGGATCCGTCGTTTACGCCGGAGCATTACATCAACGCTATCATCGAATTGAAAATTAAGTTGAAGTCTATATTTCTGACCCATGCCCATGTGGACCATATGGCAGGCATGAATGCTTTGCGGGCGAAGTTTCCGGAAGCGGAATTGTACATGAGCCGCGGCGATGCAGCGTACTTGCGAGACCCGGCGAAGAATTTGTCCTATGAATTTCCTACCCATGTGCTGGTAGACGATCCGGACCATTGGGTGAAAGGGGGAGACCACATCCAGACTTGCGGTCTCGATTTCACGGTCATTGATACACCGGGACATACACCGGGGGGCATTTCTTTTTATGAAGAAAAGGAAAAGATTGTGTTTACCGGAGATTCTTTATTTCAAGGCTCTATCGGGCGGACCGACTTTCCGGGAGGCAGCATGACCCAACTGGTGGAAGGCATCCGGGACCATTTGCTGACGTTGCCTGATGATGTGGTGGTCCTGTCGGGCCATGGAAATCCAACGTCCATTGGCGTGGAAAAGAAAAACAATCCATTCCTTGTGGGAGGCGGCCTATGAAGGGGAGCGCTGAATTTTGGATGAGGATTGCCATTGTCCTTTTCTTTGTCATATTGGTTTTTGCAGCGCCTATGGTTTTATTTCCCTTCACCGTTTCTTTGATTATTGCCATTTTGCTGAATCCTTTGGCCCATTGGATTCATGACCATGTAAAACTGTTCGGCGGTCTCAAAAAACTTCCCTACGATGTGGCGATTCTTATTTCCTTTGCCATTTTCGTAGCAGTCATTTACATGATCATCATTCATATCTTCGTGCCATTCGTATCGGAATTTCGAGAATTTATCAAAGGCATTCCGGCTATGATGACGGCAGTGCAGCAGGCCATTCCGGAATTGGAACGGCAATACCAGTTGTCTCTCATGCCGCCGGAAGCAAAAAATTTCGTGGCCCGCATCATTCAGGATGTAGGGGAATACACCTTGAAATTGGCACAGTTCAGTTTGTCCGCCATTTTCTCTTTTGCCAGCACGGTGGTGGAACTCATCGTGGTGCCATTCATCACTTTCTACATGATGAAAAAAGGCGGCTATTTCGTGCAAGTTTTCATTGGACTCTTTCCGGACCGGTTCCATGACCATCTGGAAAATCTGTTCAAAGAAATCCATTTCGTGCTCAATGCATACATCCGGGGGCAACTGCTTCTGTCCGTCATTATGGCTTTGGTGGTCTTCATTGGCATGTGGTCTATGGATATCCCCTATCCTTTGGTGATTGGACTATTGGCAGGACTGGTAGAAATGGTGCCTCTCATCGGGCCGATTATCGGAGCTATCCCGCCGGTGCTCTTAGGGCTCTTGCAGGGCAGCAGTGTCATGGTGAAGGTCATTATTTTCTACATCATTGTGCAGCAGCTGGACGGTCATTTCTTTATGCCGAAACTGATGGGCAGCATCATCGATGTGCACCCCGTTGCTATCATCGCGGGGGTCCTCATCGGCGGACAACTCTTCGGCGTGGTGGGCATGATGATCTCCGTGCCCCTGGTGGCAGTGCTGCAAGTGCTCTTGCGGCATATGTGGTTTTATAATAGATATAAGGGGTAACTAGTGACTGGTGATTGGTGACTGGGATTATTTTTAGGGAAACACTGATTTAATCATGGTTTGAA
>DBLC01000117.1:3292-9752 GCA_002297935.1 Dialister sp. UBA734 | reverse complement strand
TAAAAATTCATATAATTTCAAACTCTTTGATTAAATCAGCGTTTCCTTAGTCACTAGTCACCAGTCACGAGTCACTAGTCACCGATAGTAATCCTATGATTAAAGAATGAAATATTCGCTAAGTTGGAGGAAATATGAAAAAGTCAACGGTCATGAATACTTTGAAGAAAAAGATTCGTGAGCATAAATTTAAATTTACCACCCAGCGGCAGGTGATTTTGCAGGCCTTTTTGGACAGCAAGGAAAATCACATGAGCGCCGAAGATGTGTATGAACTGGTGCGGGATGAAAATCCGGAAATCGGTCTTGCTACGGTGTATCGTTCTCTGGAATTATTCACATCCCTGGAACTTTTGAAAAAATTGGACTTCGGCGATGGCCGGAGCCGCTATGAATTGAACGACCACTCCATGAGCCATTCCCATCACCATCTGATTTGCCTGGGTTGTGGGAAAGTGGTGGAATTTTCCTACGATTTCTTGAACGATATCAAAGAAAAAATTAAAAAGGAAAATGGCTTCACTATCGTAGATTACCAGCTGAAGTTCTATGGATATTGTAAGGATTGTGCAAAAAAACAGTAGCTGGTGATTAGTGACTCGTGACTGGTGACTAGGAAAAGCAATCCCAGTCACGAGTCACCGATTTTACTAAATTTCTTGCCAACTGACAGGGAAAGATGGTACAATTTAATTTGTTAATGTCCAATTACTGGTAGCTAGTGACTGGTGACTGGTGGCTGGGAGATTTTTTCCTAGTCACCAGTCACCAGTCACCAGTCACCAACAACTACAAAAGAGGTGTCACAATGCAGGCATTGAAAGGAACCCATGATATCCTGCCTAGCGAAGTTTACAAGTGGGATTATATGGAAGGCGTGATTCGTGATGTTTGTCGCCGTTACGGTTACAAAGAAATCAGAACGCCAATCATTGAAGCAACAGAATTATTCCAGCGTGGTATCGGCGATACCACCGACGTAGTGACGAAGGAAATGTACACCTTCAAAGATAGAGGCAATCGGTCTGTCACATTGCGTCCAGAAAATACAGCCTCTGCGGTTCGTGCGTACCTGGAACATAAAATGTACGGCGACCAGCAGGTGCACAAGATGTTTTACATCGGGTCCATGTTCCGCTATGACCGTCCTCAGGCAGGCCGGTATAGAGAATTCCACCAGTTCGGACTGGAAGTGCTGGGCGCTTCTTCTCCATTGGCTGATGCGGAAGTCATTTCCATGGCTTGTGAAATTTTCCACAAACTGGGCTTGAAAGACTTGGATCTCCATTTGAATTCCATTGGCTGCCAGAAATGCCGTCCGGTGTATCGACAGAAACTCATTGATTTCTTTGAACCGAAAGTGGACCAGCTCTGTGAAGACTGCAAGGAAAGACTGCACAAGAATCCACTCCGTCTCTTGGATTGCAAAGAAGAAGGCTGCAAAGCCGCTGCGGTAGGCGCTCCGGTGATTACAGACTATCTTTGCGAAGATTGCCACAAGAAATTTGAAGCCCTGAAATCCTACCTGACCGCTTTGGGCATTCCATTTACCTTGGACCCGAAACTGGTTCGCGGACTGGATTATTATACCAATACCGCTTTTGAAATTCAGTATACCCCGCTGGGCGCCCAGAGTGCGGTCTGCGGTGGGGGACGCTATGATGGACTGGTTGAAGAAATCGGCGGACCGTCTACTCCTGGCATTGGTTTTGCTATTGGACTGGAACGTCTCCTGCTGGCTTTGGAAATGCAGAACCTCATCCCGGAACCGAAGACCGCAAAGAAAGTGTATATCGCCGCATTGGGCGAAGAAGCCGCCGCCGAAGGTGTGAAAATCCAGGCCGCTCTTCGCCAGGATGGCGTCATCACTGACATGGACCTGCAGGGCAGATCTCTGAAGGGTCAGATGAAACAGGCTGGTAAAATCAAAGCCGATTTCACCGTCATCATCGGCAGCAACGAACTGGAATCTGGCAAAGCTATGGTGAAAAACATGGCCGAAGGCAGCCAGGAAGAAATTGCGTTTGCTGACGTAGCAGAGTATATTGCGAAGAAAGAACATAACGACTAAAAGTGCGTAATGCGAAGTGCGTAGTGCGTAATGGTGGTGGCGGCGCACAAAATTTGGAAGCGCCGCAAAAGATTTGGACTTGAGGTTTACTTCCCGAGTTCAGAAATATCATGGATTGCTTGTTCAAATTGTCATTGGTTTAGGGTTTGAAGATATGAACCCCTAAACCTTAAACCAATGGGAATTTGAGCTTGGGCTTATTGATAGAAAAGAACTCGGTTGGCAAACCAACAACCAACAACCGACAACATATACCAATGGTTGTCAGCGGAATAACCGCTGATGTCATCATAATTATTTTTAAAGAGGTGCTCTAATATGGAAACAATGGCAGGGATGCACAGATCCTGCGGATGCGGTCATGTTACTGAAAATGACTGCGGCAAAGAACTTACACTGGCTGGTTGGGTCAATACCCGTCGTGACCACGGTGGTCTGATTTTCATCGACCTTCGTGATAGAAGCGGTATCGTACAGCTGGTTATGAGTCCACAGTACGGCGAAGATGCTTTCCACAAAGCAGAAGATGTCAGAAGTGAATTCGTTCTGGCTGTGAAAGGAAAAGTCAGAGAAAGAAGCGAAGACACTGTCAATCCGAAAATGAAGACTGGCAAGGTGGAAGTGGTTGTTTCTGAACTTCGCATTCTGAACAAAGCAAAGACCCCGCCATTCTATGTAGAAGATGGCATCGACGTAGATGAAAACGTTCGACTGAAATATCGTTATATCGACCTTCGTCGTCCAGAAATGCAGAACCATCTCATTATGAGACATAAGATTGTCCATGAAATGAGAACCTTCCTGGATGAACATGATTTCTTGGAAATCGAAACCCCGATGCTCACCAAGAGTACTCCAGAAGGCGCTCGTGACTACCTGGTACCGAGCCGTGTCAACCCGGGCAAATTCTATGCACTCCCACAGTCTCCACAGCTGTTCAAACAGCTGCTCATGGTTTCCGGTCTGGAAAGATATTTCCAGGTGGCTCGCTGCTTCCGTGATGAAGACCTCCGTGCAGACCGTCAGCCAGAATTCACCCAGCTGGATATGGAACTGTCCTTTGAAGACCAGGATTTCATCCTCGACCTGATGGAACACATGATGCAGAGAGTCTTCAAGAAAGTGCTGAACGTTGACATCCAGATTCCATTCAAGAGAATCAAATGGGATGACGCAATGAATCTCTATGGTTCTGATAAACCGGATCTGCGTTTCGATATGCATTTCTACAATATTTCTGACCTGCTCCGTGACACCGGATTCAAAGTATTCCGTTCCGTCCTGGATAACGGCGGCGTAGTTAAAGCTATCACCGTCAAAGGCGATGCAGGCATTCCTCGTCGTGAACTGGATGGTCTCGTAGAATACGTAGGTCATTACGGTGCCAAAGGTTTGGCTTGGATTGGCTTTAATGAAGATGGCAGCCTGAAATGCCAGATCACTAAATTTCTTGGGGAAGATAAAATCAGAGAAATCGGCAAAGTCTGCGAAGCAGAAAAAGGCGACTTGGTTCTCATCATCGCTGATAAACCGAAAGTGGTTGCCCAGGCTCTTGGTGAACTCCGTCTGGAAATGGCTCGCCGCATGAACCTCATCGATCCGAATGAATTCTGCTTCCGTTGGGTCACCGACTTCCCGATGTTCGAATACAGCGAAGAAGAAAAACGCTATGTAGCAGAACATCATCCATTCACTGCACCAAGAGATGAAGACGTACAGTACCTGCTGACCGATCCGTCCAAAGTGTATGCGAAAGCCTACGACATGGTACTGAACGGCGTCGAAGCTGGTGGCGGTTCTCTCCGTATTTACCAGCAGGACCTGCAGGAAAAAGTATTTGAAGCCATCGGCATTTCTCAGGAAGAAGCGGAACAGAAATTTGGCTTCTTGCTGGACGCTTTCAAATACGGTGCTCCGCCGCATGCAGGTATCGCTCTCGGCCTGGACCGTCTCGTTATGCTGATGCTCCACCTGGACTCCATCCGTGACGTCATCGCCTTCCCGAAGACCCAGAGTGCCATCGATCCACTGACCCAGGCTCCGTCCACCGTAGCTGAAAAACAGCTGAAAGAACTTCATATCAAAACAGCTCTCAAAGAAAAGAAAGAAAAAGACCTTTTCGTCACTGTTGACTAATAACTCTATGGAAAACGGCTTGCGACATTTGCGTTGCAAGCTGTTTTTTAGTGCGTAATGCGAAGTGCGTAGTGCGTAATGGTGGTGGCGGCCCACAACTTATATAGGGCCGCGAATTTTTATAAAAAGGGGTATTGGGGCGCTTCCCAATGATGTGCGCCCCTTCCTTCATTACGCACTTCGCACTACGCATTACGCACTCCCCAAAAGCTGGAACGAGTAAAAAATTTTTGTCAATCCCTTGTAAATCCACCTGTTTTTTGCTATATTATTCATAGAAACCCTGCTGTGCACGTGCGGCTTCATATTTTGAACCGATACTTTTTTGAAAGGGAGTCCAGGGTTGACTGACGTAGTCCATGCCCCTTCGTGGGGACTGATGAAATCTTTCACGAGGACACCCACCTGCACATACGCAGACTCAAAATCCGGCTTTAACGACATGGTGGGGCAATTGAATGGTAAGCCGCTAAGTTCACTTGGCGGCTTTTAATATGCAGATTTCCTTATGAAATATATATTAGTTGATTGGTGATTGGTAGCTAGGAATTAGGAAATGGTACTGTTAGCGTTATCATCTTTAGCGTTTTATCTCCCTCGTCGGGGGAGAATACAAGAGGGGGCTGCTCTAGCGGTATACTTCGCTATGAACATCTCAAGCGGACTTGGTGATACCTGCTCCTAGTGGTAAAAACCGTTGGTGACACCCGTTTACCACTAGGAGCGGGGATCACCGAGTATGGTAGGAGAAACATCGTATTTCATTCCGACAGAGGTGCCCCCTTTGATAGCCAAGGCTACCACCTTTCCCCCAAAGGGGGAACTAAATAAGGTGTAAACTTATTTACCCTGAGCAACCTTTACCAGTCACCAGAAGTTGAGGATACAATTATGGACTCACTATTTGATATGTCGACGGAAGAACAACATCGCTACGCCCCTTTGGCGGACCGGATGCGGCCTCGGCGACTCGATGATATTGTGGGGCAGGAAGGGGCCATTGGCAAGCAGTCTTTTCTGCGCCGCATGGTAGAGAAGGACACCATCCCGTCGTTGCTACTGTTTGGCCCCCCTGGGTGCGGGAAGACCACCATTGCGTCTGTCATTGCGGAAACGACCAAAAGCCATTTTGTGAAAGTCAATGCCACCGCCAGCGGTATCAAAGAAATTCGCGACGTGGTCGCTAAGGCAAAGGAAGAATTGTCCTATTATCGTCGCCGCACCATTGTGTTTATTGATGAAATTCATCGATTTAACAAAGGCCAGCAGGATGTATTGCTTCCCTATGTGGAAGATGGGACGTTTATCCTCATCGGCGCCACCACGGAAAATCCCTACTTTGAAATCAATGGCCCGCTACTTTCTCGTATGCGGCTCATTCATCTGAAAGCCTTGAACGACCGGGCGGTCATGGTGGTGCTGCAACGGGCACTGACTGATAGAAGCCAAGGACTGGGAAATCATGGATTTCATGCCAGTCCGCAAGTGCTTTCCAGCATTGCGTCCTATGCGTCGGGGGACACTAGGGTGGCACTGAACCTATTGGAACAGGCCACAGCTATGCTGGAAGATGGGGGCACTTTGACGGAAAAGGAAATTCAGGAAGTGGCTGGCGAGCGGCTTTCTGTGTATGATAAGAATCGGGATTATCACTATAATATCATTTCCGCCTTCATTAAAAGTATGCGCGGCAGTGATCCCGATGCGGCGCTCCATTACTTGGCCCGGATGATTCAAGGGGGAGAAAAACCGTCCTTTATTTCCCGGCGTATCATGATTTGTGCTGCCGAAGATGTAGGATTGGCGGATCCCAGAGCCTTGCAGGTGGCCGTAGCGGCGGCCCAGGCCGCAGAAATGGTGGGCTTCCCAGAAGCACAAATCATTCTCTCTGAAGCGGTTCTGTATATTTGCTTAGCGCCTAAGAGCAATAGTTCTTGCGAAGGTATTTTTGCAGCAGAACGGGAAGCCAAGATGAGAAGAGATTGGTCCATTCCTTCCTATCTGCAAGATTCCCACTATAGCGGGGCTGCGAAAATGGGATTGGGCATTGGCTACCAGTACCCTCATGCCTATGGCGGATGGGTGGACCAGCAATATCTTCCTGACGAGTTGAAAGGCCATGTGTACTACCGTCCCATTATGAACGGCGCCGAAGCCATCATCGCCCAACGTTGGCAGGACATGCGGAAAAAGCGGAAATAGTTGATGAAAAGGTGTCTTCTGTGGCATAATGACTGGTGACTAGTGACTAGT
>DBLC01000117.1:3012-3202 GCA_002297935.1 Dialister sp. UBA734 | reverse complement strand
CGAAGGCTGAGGGGGCACCTCTGGCGGTATAAAACACCAATGGTACGATCATCGAACTCGGTGATATCTGTTCCTAGCAACACAAGTGATAGTTGACAATATATCGTAATGGTTTATTTAACAAAATGATGTAGTTCACTCGAATTTACATTCTCGTGTTCTCTTCTCTAAAAATGGGTATTGGGGCGCT
>DBLC01000117.1:0-3007 GCA_002297935.1 Dialister sp. UBA734 | reverse complement strand
CCAAATTTTGTGCGCCCCTTCCACCATTTCTCACTTCTCACTTCTAACTTCTCACTCAATATCCTTAAGTGATGAATTGACTAGATATGTATAGATTAAATATATAAGTAATTAGGTTGTGACATACGATGCAAAAACGGACGACGAAGCGGAGGGCTGTCAAGCGGCAGCCGGCGAAGAAGACAGGCGGACAGGGAAAGAATTATGAAATCACTGGTGTGATTTTATTTCTTTTCAGTGTATTTATCCTGTTCAGCCTGTTCCAAGGAAATACAGGATTCATAGGAGATATATGCAGTAAGGGCACCCATTTTCTGCTAGGAATGGGGGCTCCTTTTGGCGCGCTCTTAATGATGTTTTTCGGTGGCCGCTATGCGGTGACTTCCAAAGGGATTTCTCTGTCTCGTCGGTTAGTTTTGATTATCCTTCTGGTGCTTTTACTTCTGATGGCAATCCATCATTTCTGTGTACCCTTTGGTCATGAAATGGAAATCCATGGCATTTTGACCTATGGCGGAATCATTGGGGCGTCGTTGTGTTCTTTCATGCATGATGCCATTGGCGATTTGGGAACCACGTTGTTCTTGATCGGTGCCATTGTGATTGATGTACTGCTTCTGACTCATTGGTCATTGTCGGCGGGAGCCCAGAAGGTGGGGGATAAGGCCCAAGTGATTGGAAAGAAAACGGGCCAGAAATTGGGAGATGCAGCCCAGCGGATTCGAGAAAAGAAGGCTGCCTTGGATGCGGCTCGTTCTGCCGCTCGCTTGGAAACCTTGGACGACAAGCCAACGGAATTTATTTATAAAAAGAATACAGAAACACCGGAAGCTGTTCCTGAAGAAGAGGTAGAAACACCAACAGAAGAGGGGGAAGAGACAGATAACAAGACGGAAATCAGAGAAGATACACCTATTTCTTCTGCCTACGAACCGTCGGAGGAAGAGATTTCCGCCCCAGAAGAAATATCTGATGTGGAAGAAGATATGAATAATAAAGAGGAACCGTTAGAATCTATTCCAGAAGAAGGGGAGGAGATTCCTCTGCCGGAAGAGGAAGTTCCCGAAGAGGAACCGTCTCTGCCAGAAACGCCGACCGAAGACCCGATGCCCGTAGAAGAGCCATCGCTGTCACAAGAAGTGGAACCCACACAGCCTGTGCAGACAGTTGTGGAAAATGCAGCACCGGCTCCTACCGTATCTGCTCCGGAAAAGCCAGTGGTACCACCAACGCCGATGCCGCCAGCATATCAGTTCCCGCCGCTGTCGTTGCTCCATGCAGGAACCAACCAGGCCAGCGGGCAAAGTGATGTGCGGCAGAAAGCGGCCTTAATCGAATCGACACTCCACAGTTTTGGTGTCAAAGCGAAAGTGGTTCATTTCAGCATGGGCCCCACGGTCACTCGGTTTGAATTGAAACCAGAAATGGGTGTCCGGGTGAGCAAAATCGAAGGGCTCTCCAATGAACTGGCTATGGCCTTGGAAGCCACCCATATCCGTATCGAAGCACCAATTCCGGGAAAATCGGCGGTGGGCATTGAAATACCAAATACGAAAGCCCTGTCCGTACCGCTTCACGATGTGCTGGCTAGTGATGAATTCCAGCATGGCAAAGGTCACATCTTGGTGGCACTGGGGAAAGATATCACCGGAAAGACCGTAGTGACCGATCTGGCAAAAGCACCGCACCTTCTGATTGCTGGCTCCACCGGCAGCGGAAAGAGTGTGTGCATCAATTCCATTATTACCAGTATCATTTACCACAGCCGTCCCGATGAAGTGAAACTGATGCTGATTGACCCGAAAGTGGTAGAACTTTCTGTGTACAATGGCATTCCTCATTTGCGCACTGAAGTGGTGACCGACATGAGAAAAGCCCAGGGCACGTTGAACTGGGCGGTTCGAGAAATGGAAGCCCGCTATCAACTTTTCGCCGGGGCAAAAGTACGAAATATCGAAGGGTACAACAAAGCCAATCCGGATAAAAAGATGCCTTACATCTTGATTATCGTTGATGAATTTGCCGATTTGATGAATGTGGCCGCCAAAGAAGTGGAAGTGCTGATCCAGCGTCTGACCCAGAAAGCCAGAGCAGCAGGGATTCACTTAATCTTGGCTACCCAGCGTCCGTCAGCAGACGTCATCACCGGGGTTATCAAGTCGAATATTCCTAGCCGTATTGCGTTCATGGTGGAATCGGGGCTGAACTCCCGCATCATCTTGGACGAAGGCGGCGCTGAATCGCTCCTCGGGAAAGGGGATATGCTGTTCAAACAGGCAGGGGCTTTAAGTACCGTTCGTATCCAAGGGGCATTCATTTCTGATGAAGAAGTGGAATCTGTGGTAGAATACGTAAAGAATGAATGCTTGAAACAGGAACAACAGCCTGTGGTCTATGAACCGATCGATTTGTCCGTACCGGATAAAGAAGAAACCCAGGAACATATGGAAGAAGAACAAGACGACCTGCTTCCTGAAGCGGCCGAATGGGTGCTGGATACGAAACGAGCGTCCGTGTCAGCCCTGCAGCGCCGCTTCCGTATCGGTTACACCCGCGCCGGTCGCCTCATGGACACCATGGAACGCATGGGCATCGTAGGTCCGGCCGAAGGGGCGAAGCCAAGAGACATCCTGATGTCCAAAGCAGCATTGCAGGCTTTACTCAATCCGGCGGAGGAGAAGAGTGAGGAGAATCAGTGACTAGTGACTGGTGACTAGTCACTGGGAAGAGATTAGGGATTAGTAGCTAGGCCCTAGGGATTAGGGAAACTAGGGCAATGCTGTTAAGTTAAGAATTTGAGGCAATAGATATGATTCCGCTTGAGGTTACAAGTTACTCAAGTTTCTCAAGTTGCTAAGGTCGCTCAGGTTCTCCGAATGTGCCTATAAATGCTAGCGTTATCAGCTCGTTCGAGGAACCTGAGAAACTTGAGCGTCCTGAGCGATCTGAGAAACCCTGCTCCAAAAGGAATCATCACATCTTTAGCTTAAGGGCATCTCTAAAAACC